>JAHFQC010000015.1:62867-76885 GCA_023259375.1 Alphaproteobacteria bacterium | reverse complement strand
GACCTGGAAGGGCTATCTCGCCGCTCTCAGGAACCGCCGCCAGTATTTCCGCGAAGTGGGCGGGGCGACCGCGACCGATCACGGCCATCCGACGCCGATCACCGCCGATCTGCCGGAAGTCGAATGCCAGCGCATGCTCGATCGCGCGCTCCGGGGTGTCTTGACGCCGACCGAATGCGAGATGTTCCGCGGTCAGATGCTGACCGAGATGGCGCTGATGTCGATCGACGACGGCATGACCATGCAGATCCATCCCGGCTCGTTCCGCAATCACAATGCGGAGCTGTTTGCCGGCTTCGGGGCCGATCGCGGCGCCGACATTCCGATGCGCGTCTCCTATGTCGATAACCTGAAGCCGCTGCTCGACAAGGTCGGCAACCGGTCGGATCTCACAATCCTGCTGTTTACGCTGGATGAATCGAACTACGCGCGCGAACTGGCGCCGCTGGCCGGCCATTATCCCTGCCTGACGCTCGGCCCGGCGTGGTGGTTCCACGATTCGCCGGAAGGCATGATCCGCTTCCGCCGCAACTGCACCGAGACGGCCGGTTTCTACAACACCGCCGGCTTCAACGACGACACCCGCGCCTTCCTGTCGATCCCGGCCCGCCACAACGTCGCCCGCCGGATGGACTGCGTGTATCTCGCCGAACTCGTCGCTACCAAGCGGCTGGATGAAGAGGAAGCCGCCGACATCGCCGTCGCGCTCGCCTATCATCTGCCGAAGAAGGCCTATCACCTGAAATAGGCTTGGCGGTTGATCCATTAAAAAAGCCCCCGTCTTGCGGCGGGGGCTTTTCTGTTTTCGGCGTGATGCCGGAAATCACTTCTTCTTTTTCTTGGCTTCTTCTTCCGCTTTCTTGGCGTCCGCGGCGGCCTTGGCTTCAGCGGCTTCTTTTATCTTGGCAAGACCGTCCTGGAGGAACTGCCGCGACGGCTCGAGGTTCACGGCATCCTGCATCTTGACAAGAGCGGTCGCCGGATCGCCGGCTGCGAGCGCAACCTGGGCTTCGGCGACGTCGCAATTGACCCTGGCCGCTTTGTTGGTCGGATCGAGGTCCAGCACCTGCTTGAACTTCTCGACCGCTGCGGCCGCGTTGCCGGCCTTGAGGAGGTCGACGCCTTCCTGGTTGAGCGACGTGCTCTTCACCGCGGCGAGGCTCTCTTTGACCTTTTTGGTCAGGGCGTTTTTGCCCGCCGGATCGAGTGCCAGGGCTTCTTCCAGCAGCGCGGCGGCCCCGGCCTGATCCTTGGCGTTGAACTTGGCATTCGCCGCATTGAGCAGCGTGATCTCGAAGTTCTCTTTGAAGGTGGCGACCTTCTTGGCGTACTTGGCGATGGGCTCGAGCAGCTTGATGGCTTCGCGATGCTTGGCGACGGCGCCATCGAGATTGCCGGCCTTCTCCAGATCCATTGCGGTGATTTCCGCCTCGTCGGCCTTATCCGCGACGGATTGCGCCTGCGCGCCCGGAAGAACCATCATGAAAGCCGCGAAAGCGACCGAAATACCCAGACGCGAGAACCGCATAAGAATCTCCCCTTGCTGACCCGTTCCTTAGGGAAGAATTTTAGTGCAGTGCACGGGTGCGGGCCAAGGCGGTGACGAATATGTCGCAACCCCGTCTTGCCGTTGTTTCGATTGCGCCCTATGCACGCAGTCGGCCCGTAGATTCGAAAGGTGTCCCATGCATATCCAGTCCGTTTTCCTGTTCGATCTCGACGGCACGCTGGTCGACAGCGTCTATCAGCACGTTCTGGCCTGGATGGAGGCGCTGGATGCCGAAGGGGTGGAGTTGTCGGTTTGGCGCATCCACCGCAAGATCGGCATGAGCGGCGGCCTGTTCGTCGACCAATTTCTGCGTGAGACCGGTCTCACCGTCACCCCCGAGCTGTTGCAGCGGCTCCGGGAGCGTCACGCAGCGGCCTACAACCGGATCGGCAAAATGGTGAAGCCGCTGCCCGGCTCCCGCGAGCTCCTGGCGGCCCTGGACGACGGCGGCATCCCATGGGCGATCGCCACCTCCGGCCGGATCGAGACCGCCAAGCCGAATCTCGATGCTCTCGGGGTCGACCCCGCCAAGCACGTCGTCGTCACCCGCGACATGGTGCGCTACGCCAAGCCTGATCCGGACCTGTTCCTCACCGCCGCCGAAAAACTGGGCCAGCCGATCGAGAACTGCGTTGTTGTCGGCGATTCGATCTGGGACATGCTGGCGGCCCGCCGCTGTCGCGCGCTCGGCGTCGGACTGCTGTCGGGCGGCTACGGCCAGGACGAACTCGAACGCTCCGGCGCCGTGCGCGTCTACGAAGATCCGTCGGATCTGCTCAAGCACTTGGATGAGGTTGGCGGCCGGCGCTAGCGCGACGGCCCGATCCCATCGGATTGCCGGCTATTTGATGCGCCGGACGTGGTACTTGGTCGGAGAGTTGTCGATCTTCAGGACGAACTCCCCATTCGCCCGGCGCCAGATCTTGACCTGGCTCTTGTGCTCCTGGCTGAGCGGCACGCGGTCGCCTTGGGCTGCGACCTGACGCCAGACCTGCCCGTTGTCGAGCGTCACAACGAAGATGCCGTAGTCGTACGTGAACGACGCGACGGTGGCAGTGGTGATCTCGGCCGGGAGCGGCTCGTCCTCCGAACCAAACAGGCTGCTCAGAAACCCTTTCGATTCCGGCTGCGCGGCTGGTGCCGGCGTAGCGGCGGGCGCCGGTGTTGCTGCCACAGTCGGGGTTGCAGTCGGCGCTTGAGCCGCCGCTGCCGTCGTAAGCGACTTCACGACTGCGGGAAGCCGGTCGTAGCAGGTATGGCGTGTATCCTCGTCGGGCATTCCGGCGCAACGGTTGATGGCCGCGATCAAGTCTTCGGCAACGCCGGCGTAGGCGGCAGACGCAGTGACGAGAAGCACGGCCACGGCCGCCATGGAGCGCAAATGCATGACGAATTTCCCCAGAACCGGACGCGCTATAGCATAGCTGGGCGTCCGGTTGCAGTGGGCCGGCAATACGCGCGTTGTCAGCCTAAAGCGCCACCTGTGCGCCCAGCTCCACCACCCGGTTGGTCGGCAGGCGGTAATAGCGGGCCTGGGACTGGGCGTTGGTGGCGAGCCAGGTGAAGAGCGCCAGCCGCCAGCGGCGCAGCACCGGTGCGTCCGCCGCTACCAGGGTGTCGCGGCCGAGGAAATAGCTGGTCGTTTCGGGATCGATGGCCAGCCCGAAGCGGCGCGCGTCCGCCAGCGACTTGGGCAGATCCGGGCTCTCGAAGAAGCCGTGGCGGATATGAACGGCAAAGAAGCCTTTGCCGAGCTTCTCGATATCGAGATGTTTTTCGGGCGGCACGAACGGCGTTTCGGCGACCCGCACATCGACGATCAGGACTCGTTCGTGCAGCACTTTGTTGTGCTTGAGATTGTGCAGCAGCGAGCCCGGCACGGTGTCGGGGCGCGGGGCCAGGAATACGCCGGTACCGGCGACCCGTGTCGAAATGCGATCGACATTGGCGAGGAACGCTGGCAGCGCGATGGCGGTGTTGTGATGACGGTCGGTTTGCGCCCGGCGGCCGGTGCGCCACGTGTCCATCACCACGTAAACCGCGGCAGCGATCAGAAGCGGCAGCCAGCCGCCTTCGAAGATCTTGAGCGCGTTGGAGGCGAGGAAGGCGAAATCGACCAGCGCCAGCACGCCGAACAGCGGCAGCACGACCCGCCGCTGCCAGCCCCATTGCTTGATCGCCACAATGCCGACCAGGATGGTGGAAAGCCCCATCACGCCGGTCACGGCGATGCCGTAGGCGGCTGCGAGATTGTCGGAGGTGCGGAAGATCAGCACCACCAGCACGACGCCGACGGCGAGATAGGCGTTCATGCGCGGCACATAGATCTGGCCGGATTCCTGTGCCGAGGTGTGGCGGATTTCCATCCGTGGCAACTGGCCGAGCTGTACCGCCTGCCTTGTGATCGAATAGACGCCGGTGATGACGGCTTGGCTGGCGATGATCGTCGCCACCGTGGCGAGCGCCACCAGCGGATAATGGGCCCAGTGCGGTGCGATCGAGAAGAAGGCGATGGCGGCATGGGCGGGATCGCGCAGTACCGAGGCGCCTTGGCCGAAATAGTTCAGCACCAGCGCCGGAAAGACAAAGAATAGCCAAGCCCGCCGGATCGGCTCTTTACCGAAATGCCCCATGTCGGCGTAGAGCGCTTCGCAACCCGTCACCGCCAGCACGATGGACCCGAGCGCAACGAAGGCGGTCCACGGCTCCTCGACGAACAGCATCAGTCCGTAGACCGGATTGATCGCCAAGAGAATCTGCGGCGTCTGGACGAGCGAGGCGAAGCCGAGCACGGCAATCACGATGAACCACACCACCATGATGGGGCCGAACAGCCGCCCGACTTTTTCGGTGCCATGCGATTGGATGACAAACAGCCCGACCAGGATGATGAGCGACAGCGGCAGGACCAGATGGCCGAGGGCCGCGTTTTCGACCGTGAGACCTTCGACGGCCGACAAGACCGAGATCGCCGGCGTCAGAATGCCGTCGCCGAGGAACAGGGCGAGGCCGAAGATCGCCGCCGTTCCGATCGCCGTCTTGGCGGCGCGCGACAGCCGCCGCACGCGATGCGCCATCGAGGCGAGGGCAAGAATGCCGCCTTCGCCGTCATTGTCGGCGCGCATGATGAGGACGACATATTTCAATGTCACCACGACGATCAGCGCCCAGACGATGAGGCTGGTCACGCCCATGATCGAGGCCTGGATCGACAAGTGATGTCCGGCCGCCAGCGCCGATTGTTTCAGGGCGTAAAGCGGGCTGGTGCCGATGTCGCCATAGACGACACCAAGCGCGCCGATCGTCAGTGCCACATTGCGCGTATGGCGTTGATCGGCAGGCGGGGAAATTTCGATGGTGGTGCTCACTTTATCCATGCGCGTGCCTCCGGAGCCGGAGGGCGGCGGAAAATAGCTTCGTCCGCCAGTCCCGCAAGAGGGGGCTTTCCGAAAAACGCGATTTTATGCGGTTTTCGGGCGTCCGGCCGACGAATTCATGAAAGCGGCCATTGGCCTATATCGGTTCCACACGAAACCGGCACATCAAATATATGGAATTTATATTTCCGCAGTCGGCGTGCTGGGCCAGAACGTCAGGCGTCATCCCACAATGCGACCAGACCGGCTTCGACCGCATGCGGATCGGCCAGGCGGCAGAGACGCGATTTGACGGCGCGCCGTTCTTCAGGATCGGCCGGCACCGGTGCCTGCTCGATGTACCAAGCCAGGTGTTTGCGAAAAATCTTCACGCCGTTCTTGTCGCCATAGAACGCGACGGAATCGGCGAGATGTTCGAGCGCGATCGTAAGCCGCTCGTGCATGCTTGGCTCGGCGATCTCCGCGCCGGTGCGCAGATGACAGTCGATCGCCGCCGCGATCCACGGCCGTCCGCAGGCGCCGCGCCCGATCATCACCGCATCGGCGCCTGATTGCTTCAGTGCTTCGTGGGCCGAGGCTGCATCGATGATGTCGCCGTTGACGATCACCGGCACTTTGATGGCGGATTTCACAGCCTTCACCGCGTGCCAGTCGCAGACGCCTTTGTAGAATTGGTTGCGGGTGCGGGCGTGCACCGTAATTGCCTTGACCCCGCATTTCTCGGCGCGCACCGCTAGCTCCGGCGCATTGCGACTCGCATCGTCCCAGCCGAGCCGCATTTTCAGTGTCACCGGCCGCGAGGTTGCCGTCACTGCCGCTTCGATCAGTTTTTCGGCGTGATCGAGATTTCGCATCAAGGCGGCGCCGCACAAGACGCCGGTGACCTCGCGCGAGGGGCAGCCCATGTTGAGATCGATGATGTCGGCGCCGGCTTCTTCCGCCAGTTTGGCGCCCAGTCCCATCCAGCGCGCTTCGCGGCCGACAAGCTGCACCACATTAAGATCGTCGCCGAGTTTTGCCCGCCGCACCACATCGGGGCGCCCGTTCGCCAGCGCATCGGCCGCCACCATTTCGGTCACGGTATAGCGGGCGCCCGCGCGCGCCGCCGCCCGGCGGAACGGCAGGTCGGACACTCCACTCATCGGCGCCAGCAGAGCGCGCGTGCCGATGGTGACACCGTCGATCGAGAACTCTTCATACATGAACAAGGATTTGGCAGAGCCAGGCACTGTGCACAAGCCGGGATTTATCCCACGGCCTGATGGGCGGCGATGGCATCGATGAAAATCTGACCGAATTCCTTGAGTTTGGCGGCGCCGACCCCGTTGATGGCCGCAAACGCATTGAGGTCGCGCGGCGCCTTGCGCGCCATTTCCTGCAGCGTCCGGTCGGGGAACACGAGATAGGCCGGGACGCCGCGTTCCTTGGCGATGGCGAGGCGAAGCTGCTTCAGCGCCACGAACAGATCCATCTTCGCTTCAGGAAGTTCCGCCGCTTCGGCAGTGCGCCGTTCCTTGCGGGTCGGACGATGCTGGCGCGCCATGAAGCGGCGCTTGCCGCCGAGCAACAATTCGCCCTCCGGCGACAGCGACAGACCGCCGTACCCGGCGACGTCGTGGATCAACAACCCGCTCGCCACCAATTGATGGATCAGCGAGCGCCATTCTTCCTTCTTTTGCGCCCGTCCCGATCCATAGCCGTCGAGCCGGTCGTGGCCGCACGCCGCGATCTTCTCGGTCTCGGCGCCGCGCAGAATGTCGATGATATGGGCCGCGCCATAGCGCTCGCCGGTGCGTTCGATGAGATCGAGCGCCATCCAGGCTTCGCCGGTGGCATCGATCAGCGTCGCCGGATCGAGACAGGCATCGCAGTTGCCGCAATCCTCGCTCTCTTCC
The DNA here is from genome assembly GCA_023259375.1 of Alphaproteobacteria bacterium. GTDB lineage: Bacteria > Pseudomonadota > Alphaproteobacteria > Micropepsales > Micropepsaceae > Rhizomicrobium. The sequence goes on along the minus strand of JAHFQC010000015.1, from coordinate 70,064 downwards.
CCGAAATAGGCGAGCAGCGCCTTGCGGCGGCAGGACGAAGCTTCGCAATAGCCGATCAGGGCCGACAATCGCTGATGCTGATGGCGCTTGTGTTCGTCGCTGGTTTCTTCCTGATCGATGAACATCTGGCGCATGCGGATGTCGCCGCGGCCGTAGAGCATATGCGCCTCGGCCGGCTTGCCGTCGCGTCCGGCGCGGCCTATTTCCTGGTAATAGGCTTCCAGGCTGGCCGGCAGGTCGGCATGGAAAACGTAACGCACGTCGGCCTTGTCGATGCCCATGCCGAACGCGATGGTCGCCGCCATCACGACATAGGGCTCCGACATGAAGGCGTTCTGATGGGCCTCGCGCATTTCGGCGGGCATGGCGGCATGATAGGCCAGCGCCCTGACTCCCGCGTCCACCAGCAGGGCGGCCGCTTCCTCGGTACGTTTGCGCGACAGGCAATAGATGATGCCGCTCTGGCGCGGATGGGCTTTGACGAAATCGAGCAGCTGCTGCTTCCAGCCCTGTTTCTCCGCCACAGTGAGGCGGATGTTGGGCCGGTCGAAACCGAGCACGATCTCGTCAACCTCGCCGCCGAACAGGTTGGCGCGGATATCGGCGCGTGTCGATTCATCGGCGGTGGCGGTCAAAGCGATGATCGGCACCCGCGGGAACGCTTCGCGCAAGCTGGCGAGGGCCGCATATTCGGGGCGGAATGCCGGCCCCCATTGCGAAATGCAGTGCGCTTCGTCGACCGCGATCAACGACAGCGACAGCTTGCCGAGCGCCTTCAGCATCGGCGCGGTCATCAGCCGTTCCGGCGACAGATAGAGCAGCCGCAATTGTCCCGCTGCGGCACGCCGCCAGACCGCGACATTGTCCTCGTAAGGCCGTGAGGAATTGATGGTGTCGGCGGCGACGCCCGCCAGTTGCAGCGCGGCGACCTGGTCCTGCATCAGCGCCACCAGCGGCGACACCACGATCGCAAGCCCGCCGAGCGTTAGCGCCGGGACCTGAAAACACAGCGATTTGCCCGATCCCGTCGGCATCACGGCGAGCACGTTGCGACCGCCAAGCAGCGCCGCCATCGCGTCTTCCTGCCCAGGGCGGAAGTGCGAATAGCCGAACACGTCCTTGAGGATTTGCCGGCACGACGCAGGACGGAGTTCGGGAACGCTCATGGCCTTCGAATCAGGAGATTCGCTTGCATACTATCCGCTCGCCCTGTCGCGGAAGTGCGCGCAATGGCGCTCACAAGTTGCGGCCGGTCACGGCATCGCCGACGAACGGATTGGAGCGGCGTTCCTCGCCGATGCTCGAAACGAGGCCATGGCCAGGCACAAACCGCATGTCGGGGCCGAGCGGCCACAGCTTTTCCAGGATGGAATGGATCAGCGTCGGGTGATCGCCGCCCGCAAGATCGGTGCGCCCGACCGAGCCGCGGAACAGCACGTCACCCGAGAACATGATGCCGGCCTCGCGCGCCACATAGACGACGTGTCCCGGCGTGTGACCGGGGCAGTGCACCACCTCGAACGTGACATCGCCGAATGACACCGTATCGCCGTCGGCGAGGAAGCGGTCCGGCGTGCAAGGCTCGGCGTGACCGAAACCGGGAAACCGGCGATTCTCTGCCAAAGCATCGAGCAGGAACTGATCGCCCTGATGCGGTCCTTCCAGGATCGCGCCGGTCCGCCGCTTGAGGTCCGCTGCGCCCGAGGCGTGATCGAGGTGACCGTGGGTAAGAAAAATCTTCTCGATCGTAATCCCGTTTTGCGCCGCCGCGCCGATCAGCCGCTCGACTTCGCCGCCCGGATCGATGATGGCGCCCTTCTTGCTCTCTTCGCACCACAGAAGGGTGCAGTTCTGCTGATAGGGCGTCACCGGCAGGATGGCGACACGGAACAAGGGTGACGGCATGCGGATCTCGGGTCTCGGTTGTCGCGGAAGCTGTAGGACAAGTAGCCCTGAAGAGCTACCTCGACGTTGGGACGCCTGCTACATTCGATCCGGCTTCGCTTGAGGGTTGCGCTCGTCAGCGATGCCGGAGTGCTCAACCGCCCAATGGGGTTTCTTATGACGGGATTACGGCTTGCCGATCAGGCCTATTCGGGCATCGTCAATCTCATCGCCCAGCGGCAGCTGGGGGTGGGTGACCGTCTGCCGTCCGAGGCTCGGCTCGCCGAGATGTTCGGCATGTCACGCTCCATCATCCGCGAATCCCTGGTCCGGCTCGCCTCCGACGGGATTACCGAGGCCCGCAAAGGGGCGGGGTCGTTCGTCAAACACCGTCCGTCCGATCGCCTGATCGCCTATGCGCCGAGCTCCGAACTGTCCGCCATTCTCGGAACCTATGAGGTGCGGTTCGTGCTGGAATCGGAAGCGGCCCGCCTCGCGGCCATCCGGCGGTCCGCCGTGGATCTCATGGCCATCGAAGAGGCGCTGATCAAGCTGCGCGAGAAACTGCTGTCGCACGAGCCGGCCCACGTCGAAGACATGGAGCTTCACCGCAAGATCGTTCAGGCCACTGCGAATTCCGCGTTCCTCACGGCGTTCGAGGCGCTGTTCAATGAAGTCGACAAAGTGATGCGCGCCGGCGTCGAAATATCCCGGGCGCGCCCGCCCGAAGTGATCGGCGCGATGATGCGCGAGCACGAAGCCATCGTCGACGCCATCCGGGCGCAGGATTTCGAAGGCGCCGCCCTGGCGATGCGCTGGCACTTGTGGGAAGGCCGCAAACGGCTGATGCCTTAGCCTCAAGGTTCGACTGCGAATTTCAGTCCGAAGAAGGCGCCGCTCCGTTTTCGTGCGGATGGATCGCCGTCCCGACAAACGCCAGAAGTTCAGCCTTGTTGGAAAAGTAGCAGTAGATGGTGCCTTTGGAAACGCTGGCCCGGTTGGCGATATCTGCCATCCGCACGCTTTCGATTCCGTGTTCGGCAATGGCGGCTTTGACGGCCGCCAGAATCTCAACCGGACGGTCGGTCTTGCGGCGCTTCCAGCTACGCAAGCGCCGTTTGGGTTTCGCATCACTGATCGGCGCAACAGATTGTGCGGTTTCATTAGCCATCATATCTCGTTCCATTCTCAGTGTCCGATATGTGCGCCGGTGCTTTTCGGCGGGCGCGGAGCGATCCAGACGAATGCTGCCGCGACGAGCGTGATAAGGCCGAGCGCAAGGAAGATATTGTTGGTCGCCTGCATCGCGCTCTGGCCTTGCGCCACCAGATCGACCACCGCGCGGGCGTGATCGCCGTCCATACCGGCGTTCTGCGCGGCTTGAATGGCGGCCGAAGTATTCTGCATGGCGCCGACGAGCTGGTCCTTGCTGGATTTGATCTGATCGTTCCACATCGCCACCACCACTGCGGTGGAAATCGCGCTGGCCAGCGTGCGGACGAAGTTGAATTGACCCGAGCCGTTGGCGATATCTTTGTCGGCAAGCGTTGAGGTCGACATGTCGATCAGCGACACCATGGTCATCACCATACCGGCGCCAAACACCAGTTGCGGCCACATCAGCTGCCAGAAGGTGATCTGGTCGGTATAGGATACGCGCAAGAAGTTCGATGCGGCCGTCAGCAGAAGCCCAACGAAAATCACGCCTCTGGTGTCGAACCGGCTCATCAGGAACGTGGTGATCGGTGCAAAAGCCACCATCGTGACGCCACTGAGCGCCGAATTGTAGCCAGCCCAAGTGGCCGTATAGCTCATGTTGGCCTGCAGCCACATCGGCACCAGCACGATGGAGCCGAACATAGCGCCGAAGGCGATCCCGATCACCATCAGCGACACCGCAAAGGCGCGATTGCGGAAAATGCGCAAGTCGACGATTGGTCTCTGGTCCGTCCACTCCCAGATGACGAAGCAGACGAAGCCGACTGCCGCGATGATGCCGAGTATGGTGATGAACTGCGAATTGAACCAATCCTTATCCTGGCCGTTGCCGAGCAAGACCTGCAGGGCGCCGACCCACGTTACCAAGAGTGCCAGACCGACATAATCCACCTTTGATTTCACGCCCTGTGTTTCGTGCGGCATCAATATCCGCCACGCCAGGAAGGCGATGCCCAGCGCCAAAGGCACCTTGAAATAGAAGGCCCAGCCCCAATAAACATTGTCGCCAATGATGCCGCCGATCACCGGACCGGCGACCGGGGCGAGCACGGAGCCCATCGACCACGCCGTCAGCGCCGCGCCCATATGGCGCTGGGGTACGGTCTTCAGCAGCAAAGTCTGCGACAGCGGGATCAGCGGTCCGCCGCACATGCCGAGCAGCACACGGAAGGCGATCAGCATGTTGAGCGACGTGGCCATGCCGCACAACAGCGAGAACGCACCGAAGCCGATGATGCAGATGGTGAACACCTTGACCGGCCCAAAACGTTCCGCCAGCCAGCCGGTGAGCGGCACCATGATGGCTTCCGCCACCGCATAGCCGGTGATCACCCATGTGCCGTTCGACGGCGACGTCGCTAGCGAGCCGGCGATATGCGACACCAGCACGTTGGCGATCGTGGTGTCGAGAATGGCCAGGAAGTTGGCCAATGCCAGCACAATCACAACTGCAACCAGTTGCATGCCATGGGGTTCGGTGGAATGCCCGATGCCGCTCAATGCCTTGGCTCCGCTTATTTGGAAATGTCGATCGCGGCGGCCATCGACAAGCCGACTCTGAGCGGATGCGCTTTCAGCTCATCCGCATCGAGCGTGATGCGCACCGGTACGCGCTGCACCACCTTGATCCAGTTGCCGGTGGCATTCTGCGCGGGGATCAGCGCGAAGGCCGAGCCCGTTCCGCCGGCAAGGCCTGCGACCTGGCCGTGGAATTTCACCGACGAGCCATAAAGATCGGCCGTGAGTTCCACCGCCTGACCGGGGCGCACTTTGGCGAGCTGGTCTTCCTTGAAGTTGGCGTCGACATAGACCTGATCGATGGGAACGACGACCATCACCGGCACGCCGGCCTGGACGCGCTGGCCGACCTGCACCGAACGCTGCGAAATGATGCCGTCGACCCGCGCCCGCACCACCGTGCGTTCGAGATTCAGTCGGGCGGTGTTGAGCGCCGCTTTGGCCGCCAGCACTTCGGGATGGGTATCGACGGTCGTGTTCTGAACGAGCGCCTCGGCAGCGTTCAAACCGGCCTTAGCGGCTTCGAAATTGTTCTTCACTGCCGCCAGTTCTTCGCCCGAGACGGCACCGTTTTTGACGAGCCCGGTGCGGCGTTCGTAATCGAGCTTGGTGCGCTCATAATCGGCTTTGCGGGCGTCGAGGGCAGAGAAATAGCCTTGCACCTTGCGCAGAGTTAGGCGGTAGGCAGCGTCGGCCTGATCGACTGCCAATTGGGCATCGGCCGGATCGATGGTGAGCAGCACATCGCCGCGCTTGACGCTTTGTGCGTTCTGCACCCGGACATCGACCACCGTGCCCGAGGTGAGCGGCGTCACCTGAGCGCTGGATACTGTGACATAGGCGTTGTCGGTGCTGACGTAGCGCATTCCGGCGACAAACCACCAAGTGGCTCCGACGAGCGCAGCCGCGCCCAGCACACCGCCGAGGATCATGAATGCGCGTTTGCGCGCCTGGTTCTTTTGATCGGCGTCGGACGAAGAAGGCACAGCATCGCCGTCGTGCCAAACAGGTTCACTCATTGGAACGGACTCCTAGTTATTCTTGATGGCTGCGCCGCCGAGGGCGCGAACGAGCGCGACGTCGGAAGCAAAAGCGTTGGCTTCGAGATCGGCGACGGTGCGGCGCTGCTGGATCAGCGAGGTTTCAGCCGAGAGCACGTCGATGTAGCGGGCCAGCCCGTTGCCGTAACGCGCCTTGACGACGGCATAGGACTTGTTCGCCGAGGCCAGCGTATCGCGCGCGTGCATCAACTCGGTATCGGTGCTACGGCGGTTGGTATAGGCGTTCGCGACATCACGGAGCGCATCGGTAAGGGTCATGTCGTAGGCGGCAACGGCGGCGTCGTAATCGGCGCGCGCTTTGGTGTACGCTCCCGTCAGACGTCCATAATCGAACAGAGGCAGCGTGATCGCCGGACCGAATGAGCCCGTTTCCGAACTGGCCGTCAGAAGGGTCTTGGCGTCGAGCGTCATCACGCCGAAATTTCCGACCAGATCGACGTTGGGATAGAAATTGGCGTTCGCCACATCGATCCCCGAGGCCGCCGCTTCGGCGCGCTTCCGCGCTGCTACGATATCGGGGCGCCGCCCAACTAGATCGGCGGCCAGATGCGGCGGCAGCCCGGCGGACTTCAAAACTGCAGCCTGCGCCGGCGGCGTGATGGCAAGGCCGCGGTCGGGGCCCTTGCCCAACAGCGCGGCAAGCTGGTTGCGGGTGTTGGCGATCAGCCGCTCGACGATATCGGCTTGCGTTAAGGCCGACGAGACCTGCGCCTCGGCTTGTGCCAGTTCGGCCTCACTTTCGAGATGATGGTCGAAGCGCTGCCGCACCAGTTCGGCACTTTGCTTACGCTGCTGCACCGCTTCGGCGGCCAGATCACGTTCGGCATAGAGCTGGACGAGATCGGCATAGACCGTCGCCACGGCGGTGGAGAGTTGCAGCCGCGCTTCCGCTTCGTCGGCTTTGACCGCCTCTGCGCTGCTGGTCGCCGCCGCCAAAGCAGCCCGGTTCTTGCCGAACAGATCTAGTTCGTAACTCAGCCCGGCCGACAGGCTCGCCATGTGATGCCAGCCCTTTGGCATCACCGCGCGAAAGCTCTTGCCCATCTGATTGCTGCTCAGTTCGTATTCTTGCAGCTGTCCCGACGCGTTGAGCGTTGGCCACAAATCGGCTTCGGCGATTCCGGCTTCGGCTTCGGCGGCGCGCACGCGGGCGGCGGCGGCCTTGAGCGACGGCGAATCCTTCAAGGCTTCTTCGATCAACGCGTCGAGCTGCGGATCGCCGTAGGATTTCCACCAATCCTGTTTCGGCCAATCCGCGGACGGCGCCTTGAAGCTGTCGGCGGTGGCGAAATTCGCCGGGTCCTGCGGCATGGGCTTGTCGCCGAGATCCGGTGCACACGCTCCTAGCAGGAGAAGAAGGGCAAGGGCGGCACCGTTCAGGGCGCCGCCCTTGATACCCCCTGCTCGGCGGAGGGGGGCTGCGGTGGGGCGCGCAACGCCATCCGCGCGATTGGGGTCAGGGGGTATGGGCTGCATGACGGCTCTCGTATAAATGGCTTCCTCAAGGTACGGTACT
>JAHFQC010000015.1:0-62857 GCA_023259375.1 Alphaproteobacteria bacterium | reverse complement strand
GTACTGTACCGTACCAATCAGAAATTGGCCTAAGCAGCACTTGAAGTCAATAGAAAAAGGTACGGTACTGTACCGTTTCAAGCCAATAGTTAATCAGGCGTTGTGCGAGGGAATTTGATTAGCCGCGCCGTACCATTAGCGGTAAGCCGGACAGGTACCCTCGCCTCTGCCCGGCTCGTTCAGGCGTCGGGCGAATGCGTTAGGGTACAGGCCTGAGCAGATCGGATTTGACAGGTGTAAGGATGACTGAGCGCGTAAAACGCGACGAACGGCGGGACCAGATCGTTGCCGTGGCCCGCGAGGCCTTTGTTCGCGACGGCTATGCCGCCACCTCGATGTCGAAGATTTCGGAAGAGGTCGGCGGTTCGAAGCGCACGCTTTACAGTCTGTTCCCCTCCAAGCAGGACCTTCTCATCGCGGTCGTCGATGAGGAAAGCACGCGGCTGTTCGACCGGCTTTATGACTTTGCCGCGCCGGTCAGTGATCCGCGCACGGCAGTGGCGCTGTTTGCGCAGCGCTTGCTCACCATGACCCTGGCCGACGATCTGATCGAGTTCGAACGCATGATCATCGCGGAATCGAAAAGGATTCCGCAGCTCGGTGAGGTCCTCGCCGAATACGGTCTCAAGCGCGGTGTCGATCGGCTCGCGCCGTATATGGAACTGGCGATAGAAAAAGGCTGGCTATGCCGCTGCGATTGCCGGCAGGCGGCGGAATTCCTGCTTGATCTTTGCTTCGGCCAGTTGGAGCGCATGCGCTTGTGGAACGTGATCGAGACCGCCACGCCCGCGATGATTGAAAAAGACGCCTACCGGGTGATGATCACGTTCCTGGCTGTCTACGGCAACGACGAAGTGGCGCGCGAAGTCCGGCAACTCGTCCGCACCTGAGCCGACAGCTCACTTCAGAACGTCACCGTGAAAGTGGCGCCGCCGCCGGGCGTATCCGACAACACGACGGAGGCTTCGTGCACCGCGGCGATCTGGCGGACCAGCGTCAGGCCGACACCGGTGCCTTCGCGCTTGGTGGTGTAGAACGGTGCGAAGATGTTCTCGCGCTGCTCGGGGGCGATCCCCGGTCCGTTGTCGGCGACGGTGATCTGAACTTGTCCGCCCAGCGTTCGTTGCGCCGACAACAGGATCTTCGCATCGGGCCGGCCGCGCACGGCATCCAGGGCATTGCGCAATAAGTTGATTAGAGCCTGATCGAGCAGAACCGCGTCGGCTGTGACTTCGAGCGTTTCCGGCTCGACCGGCGCTGTGAAGGCTATGCCGTTGGTCTCCAGCTCCGGTGCGATCAGGCTGTGCAGGCGGACGAAAACGCGGCGAACGGAAAGCCGTTCCGGACGGGCGGTGAGGCGGTGGGTCAAGCGGCGATGGCTTTGGACGAATTGCAGCAGTCCTTCGCTGCGCTTGGCGACAGTGGCCAGCGCCAGGGCGGCCTCGTCCAGGCGTTCGCGGCTCGGCGTATCGGCCGGCAGATCGTGGGCGGCTTCCGCAACCAGATCGCGGGCAGTTGCCGCCAGCGAGGTCATCGGCGTCAGCGAGTTCATCACTTCGTGCGCCATAGTGCGGATCACCGTCTGCCAGGCAGCGAGTTCCTGGGCGCTGAGTTCGTTGGCAATATTCTGCAGCGACAACAGGCGGCGTTTGCTGCCATTCGTCACGAATTCGGTGGCGGCGATCTTGAGGTGCAGCGGACCCGAGCCGCGTTCGATCGGGACCAGCGCACTTTCGCCCGGTTTCAGGCTGGCGATCCCGGCGGCAAAGGCTTCGCCGAAAACCTGGAAATCGCGCACCGTTCTGACCGGCGTTTCGAACAGCCGGCGAGCGGCGGGATTGAGCTGCTCCACCGCCCCGTCCGGCGCGATGGCGATAAGCGCAACCGGCATGTGATCGAGCAGTGTCTGCAGAAAGCGCCGTTGCTCCTCGCGTTCGCTGCGGCTGGCCCGCAGCATCGCCATGACGCGCGCCATCGCCTTGCCGAGGTCCTGCGACGGGCCATCTTGCGTAAGGCCGGAGAAGCTCTGGGTGACATCTTCGAAGGTCAGGGCATCGAGAAAGCGCGCGGTTTCGCGGCTGGCGCGCGCGGCATGCCGGGCGAGCATCACGGCCTCCGCAATCGCCAAGGCAAGCACCAGCGCGCCGGTGACGATCCAGGACGTGGCGAGGACAATCCAGGCAAACGCCAACAAGGTCAGCGCCAGTAGCGCGGTGCGCACGCCAATTTCGACCTGGAAACGGCTAGAGACCATATTTCTGCATCCGGCGATAAAGCGAGGCGCGTGTCAGGCCTAAGGATTGCGCCGCACGGCTGACATTGCCCTCATGCTGCGACAAAGCCTGCTGGATCGTGTTGCGTTCGACGCTGCCGAGATTGAGACCGTCGTTGGCGGCATCGGACGGCGCCTGCCGCGGCTCGCGCGGCAGGGAGAAATCCTCCGCTTCCAAGGCGGTGCCTTCGCTCAGGATGACGGCGCGCTCGACGGCATGGCGCAAGGCGCGGACATTGCCGGGCCAGTCGAACGCGGTCAGCCGCTCCAGCGCATCGGCGGTCAGGCGCTTGCGCGGCAAATTGTATTTCTGCGCATAGAGCGCGATGAAATGCTCCAGCAGCAGCGGAATGTCTTCGCGGCGCTGGCGCAGCGGCGGCAGCGTGATTTCGACCGTATTGATGCGGTAGAGCAGGTCGGTGCGAAAGACGCGTTCGTCGGCGAGCTGTTGCGGCGGCAGATTGGTCGCCGAAATCAGACGCACATCGATCGGTTCGGCGCGGTCGCTGCCGACCGGCACCACTTCGCGCCGCTCCAAAGCGGTCAAAAGCTTAGTCTGAAGGTGCAGCGGCACATTGCCGATCTCGTCGAGGAACAGCGTGCCGCCGGTCGCGGCGCGGAAACGGCCGGTGCGGTCGTCCTTGGCATCGGTGAAGGCGCCGCGGCGGTGGCCGAATAACTCGCTCTCGAACAGGGCGGCGGACACCGAGCCCAAATCGACCCGCAGGAAAACTTCGCTCGCCCGCACCGATTGGCGATGGATCTCGCGCGCGACCAATTCCTTGCCGGTGCCGTTCTCGCCCAGGATTAGCACATTGGCACTGGTGGGCGCCGCTTTGCGGATTAGATCGAACACCTTGCGCATGGCCGGCGAGCCGCCGATCAAGGCGCTTTCGGAATGGGTGGCCGCGGCAAGCCCGCGCGTGCGGGTGCGCAACTCTCCCGCTTCGCTGCGGGCGCGGCTGAGATTGGCGGCGGCGACCAAGGTTGCGATCAGCCGCTCGTTTTCCCACGGCTTGACGACGAAATCGGCAGCGCCTTGTTTCATCGCTTTCACCGCCAGATCCATATCACCATGGGCGGTCACCAGCACGACGACGGCTTGCGGATCGATCGCTAGAACGCGCGCCAGCCACGACAGACCTTCAACGCCGCTGTCGGCGCCGCGGGCGAAATTCATGTCCAGGAGCAGCACATCGAAGCTGTCTTGACGTGTCTTTTCCGGCAGGTCGGCCGGATTGCGTGTGGTCTCGACCGCCGCGAAATGGCGTTTCAGGAGCAGGCGGGCGGCCAGAAGAACGTCTTCTTCGTCGTCCACGACAAGGATGCGTGCTGGGTTCACGAGACTGTTCATTTCCGGACACTGCCCGCTTTACTGTACGGTATCGCGCAGCCGAGGGGAAGAGGAGTTGAACTAACTCATTGATATTCAACAGAGTCGGTCTGGCACATGGCTTGCCCTGAGGACGGTCATGGACAGGGATGATTCTTCGATGCGCAACTTCTCAGACGACGATCCGGCCGTTCCGGCCATGGATCGCGTGATTGCCAAGGCGCCGCCATGGCGGCGCTATTGGCCTTATGGCGCGGCGGCGGCGGTCGCCCTTCTCGCCGGCACTTGGTTGATGATCGCCGGCGGCGGGCGCGTCTATCGCGTCCCCATGGACCAAGTGTCAATTGGGACGGTCGCCAGCGGCGCCTTCGAGGACTTTGCCGCTGTGCGCGGCACGGTGGCGCCGTTCGTCACCAATTACCTCACCACCGACCAAGGCGGCACGGTCAAGCAGATCCTGGTCGAAGACGGGGCGATCGTGAAGAAAGACCAGCCGCTCATCGTGCTGGCCAATCCGACGCTGCAGCTCGAAGTCGCCGCGCGCGAGGCCGATACGGCGCGCCAGATGAGCGAAGTCGAAAACACTCGGCTTCAGCTCGAGCAGACCCGGCTCGATCACCAGAAATCATTGTTCGAGATCGATCACGATGTCGAATCCTTGACGGCCGACATCGCCCGCGACAAGCGGCTGTTCGAAGCCAAAGCCCTTGCCTCCGCTACTTACGAGAAGGACAAGAGCAAGCTCGCTTACGTGCTCAAGGTCCAAAGCGCCATCCAGGTCTCCCATGGCAAAATGGAAGGCATCCGGCGCGAGCAGTTGGCCCAACTGAAGACGACCTTGGTGCGCCTCAACACCAATCTCGAAGCGGCGCGGCAAAGCATCGAGGCCTTGACGATCCGGGCGCCGATGGACGGCCAGTTGACCGCCCTCGACGCCCTGGCGGGCCAATCGAAGCCGCAAGGCGCCGTCCTCGGGCAGGTGGACTCGCTCGATCGCTTCAAGCTGACGGCGCAGGTCGACGAATTCTATCTCGGCCGCGTCCGCACCGGTCAGCAGGCTATTTCCTCGATCAATGGCCGGGATTACAAGGCGACGGTTGCCAAGGTGTACACCCAGGTGAGCAACGGCACGTTCAAGGTGGACCTCGCATTCACCGGCGCCGTGCCGGCCGGCGTGCACAACGGTCAAGCGGTCGAGATCAAGCTGCAGCTCGGCGGCACCACCAAGGCGCTGCTGTTGCCGTCCGGCCCGTTCTATCAGGATGGCGGCGGGACCTGGGTATTCCTGCTCGACGGAAAAACCGCAAAACGCCGCGCCGTGAAACTCGGCCGCCGCAACCCCGAATTTGTCGAAGTGCTCGAAGGATTGAAACCCGGCGATCGCGTGATCGTCTCGAGTTACTCGGCCTATCAGAACATCGATCGCGTGGAGCTTGAATCCAAATGAACAACGTCAATGAAGCAAAGGCCATGATCTCGCTCAAACACATCAACAAGGTCTACCGGACCTCGGAAATCGAAACCACGGCACTCAGGGCTATCGACGTCGAGGTCAAGACGGGCGAATTCGTCGCCATCATGGGGCCGTCGGGCTGCGGCAAGTCCACCCTGCTCAATGTCATCGGCATGCTCGACCAGCCCTCGAGCGGCGAATACTGGTTCGACGGCAAGAACATCTCCGGCTGGCGCGAAGCGCAGGTTTCCGATCTGCGCAAGGCGGCCATCGGGTTCGTGTTCCAGAGCTTCAATCTCATCAGCGAACTGACCGTTTTCGAAAACGTCGAACTGGCGCTGCTCTATCACGCCGACATTTCCGCCTCCGAGCGCAAGCGGCGCGTCAAAGAGGTGCTGAAGCGCATGGGCATTGCGCACCGCGCCGGCCACATGCCGCAGCAGCTTTCCGGCGGCCAGCAGCAGCGTGTTGCCATCGCCCGCGCCGTGCTGGCGCAGCCCAAGCTGATCCTTGCCGACGAGCCGACCGGCAATCTCGATTCCGCCAACGGCGAGGAAGTGATGCAGCTCCTCACCGAACTGAACCAGGACGGTACCACGATCGTGATGGTCACCCACTCCGACGCGCACGCCCAATACGCCCATCGCATCGTGGCGCTGCTCGACGGCGCCGTCGTCAGCGAAAACATCAAGCGCAGCTTGTGAGGACAAAGCGATGATCGGCCATTACCTCTCCGTCGGCGTGCGCAATGCCGCCCGCCACAAGCTGTTCAGCTTCATCAATATCGCCGGGCTGGCGATCGGGCTCACCGCCGCCATCCTGATCGGCCTCTATGTGCGTCAGGAGCTGTCGTTCGATAGTTGGCTGCCGTCGAGCGAACGCATCTACCGCATCAGTCTCCAGACCCACATTCCCGGTCAGCCGGTGCGCGATGCCGGCGCGGCGTCGGCGCCGCTGGGGCCGACGCTGGTCGCAGAGGTACCGGGGGTGCAGGAGCAGGCGCGAATCCGGACCAAAGGCGTCACCGCGATCCGGGTCGGCGATCATCAATTTTCCGAAGTGGTCAATAACGTCGACGCCAACTTCTTCACGATGATCCGGCTGCCGTTCGTGGCCGGAGATCCGGCCAGGGCGCTGGCGCAGCCGGATGGTGTGGTGCTGACGCAGCGCATGGCGCTGCGCTACTTCGGCACCGACCAGGCAATAGGCCGCACGCTGATCTTCGACAACGCGATCCCGCGTGTCGTTACCGGCATTTTGCGCGACTTGCCCTACAACACGCAGTTCAACGGCGATGTGTTCATTCTTTTCCCGCCGCTGCGCACCAGCTTCCAAAGCGGGGCGGCGGGAGACGACAGCTCCAATTTGTGGACGACGATGGATGTCTCCTCCTACATCCGCTTGGCGCCGGGAACCGATCCGGCCTCGGTGGTGGCTGCGGTTCCAGGCGTCTTTAAGCGCCATCTCTCGGCGGCGTTCCTCTCCGTCATCGCTTCGGTCATGCACGGCTCGGCCAGCGACCTGATTTCCGCCGAACTGGTGCCGTTGAACGACGTGCACCTGACCAAGTTCGCCCACGGCAGCGGTCTTAAGCCGGCTGGCAACCGGGTCCTGGTCTATGGCTTTGCCGCCATCGCGTTGCTGCTCCTGGCGATCGCGGGCATCAATTTCACCAATCTGGCGACGGCACATGCCACCTTGCGGGCGCGTGAAGTGGCGTTGCGCAAAGTCGTCGGCGCCAGCAAACGGCAGTTGACGGTGCAGTTCCTGGTCGAGGCGGTGCTAATGGCATTGGTGGCGCTGATTTTTGCGCTGGCGGCGACCGAAATACTGCTGCCGGCCTGCAGCGGCTTCCTCGGTCATCCGCTTTCGTTCAATGTCATCACCGATTGGCCATTCACCCTCGCCGTAATCGCTGTGACGGTTATCACCGGGCTGCTGGGAGGACTTTACCCCGCGCTGGTGTTGTCGGGTTTCCGTCCCGTTGAGGCGTTGCATTCGGCCGCCGCCATGCCGCGCGGCACCGGACTGATGCGCACGGCTCTGGTGGTGTTTCAGTTTGCGATCTCGATCGGATTGGGGATCGCTGCCCTCGTGATCTTCGCACAAATCCGCTTCGCTGGTTTGCTCGATCTCGGCTTCGATCGCGACAACATCGTGGTGTTGAATATTGATGGCGCCGGTATCGAAGCGCCTGTGGCGGAGAACATGACACGGGCTTTGGCGGCTTTGCCGGGCGCCAGCGCGGCGGCAATGTCCGATATGGTTCCGGCCAGCGGCAATTCGCCGATGAATATCGTCCGTCTGCCTGGCAGCGGTGGCCAGGTCGCAGTTCTCACGTATTCGATCTCGCCGGAATTCGCGGCCGTCTTTGGTGCCCGGCTGGTGGCGGGGCGTTTTTTGTCGCACGACCACGGCACCGATATTCACCAAGGTCACGGTCCGGAAGGCGGCCGCAATGTCGTGATCGACGAAGCCGCCGCGCGCGCCTTCGGCTTCACGCCCGAGAGAGCCGTAGGCAAAACCGTCGACATGATCGGCGGTCGGATGACCATTGTCGGCGTGGTCCACAATCTTTTGTTCTCCGGAGCCCAAGCGGTACAGGTTGCGCCGACCGTCTATTACGACAACCCCACGCTAGCCCGGAATGTTTCCATCCGGCTGAAGGCGGGCATGATTCCCGAAACCCTCGCGGGCATCGACCGGGTCTGGCAGCGGTTCATTCCCGACAAGCCGCCGGTGCGCTGGTTTGTCGACGCGAGCATGAACCAGCTCTATGCCGATGACGAACGGCAGGGCGCACTGATGGGCTTGTTTGTCGGTGTTGCGATCATCATTGCCTGCCTCGGGCTGTTCGGTCTCGCCGCCTTCACGGTCGGGCGCCGCACCAAGGAGATCGGCATCCGCAAGGTGTTTGGCGCCAGCAAGCGCGAGATCGTGAGACTCCTGCTGTGGCAGTTCTCGATCCCGGTGCTGGCCGCCAACCTGATCGCCTGGCCGGCGGCGTGGTATTACCTGCGCCACTGGCTCGACAGCTTTGCCTATCGCATCGATCTCAATCCGGCGTTCTTCGTGATCCCGGGCGCGATCGCTCTGATCATCGCCTGGGCGACCGTGGCCGGTCATGCCTTGCGGGTGGCGCGAGCCAATCCGGTCGATGCACTACGGTATGAATGAGAGGAGGGCGGCGTCATGACGACCATCGGACACACATGGCGCCGCCGCAAACGGGAGCGGCCCGAGGAAATCCTCGCCGCCGCCCGGATCGAGTTTCAGGGCAATCCCTCTGCGGTGACCATGGCCCAGATTGCCCGCCGCGCCGGCGTCGCCAAGGGTACGATCTATTTGTACTTCGCGAGCAAGGCGGAACTTCGTTCGGCCGTAGTCGGCGACGTACGCCAGCACCAAATATTGGTTTGCCCGTGTCCCGATCGGATGCGGCCCGTCGCTTAAGTCGACAGAGCTGGACGTCCACGCCGGCGCGAACAAGAAGTCCCCAAATCCTTATTTTTGTCACGCCTGGGCAGGGAGAACCGCTCTGCCCATGCTAGCGAAGCGAAACTGAGTGTCACCCTGACCGAAGAGCCTGCCGTCATGATCGGCTGGGCCGTCGAACTGCCTGTATGAGACGGTTCCACGGCTTTGCTTCTCAACCAAGGATTACCCTAACGTCGCGTGTGCGGCCATCGTCGGATAGGTGGATCCGTGGCGGCGTCTCACTGGGAGTATCACCATCGACAGTGATCGAGATCACCCCACGGTTCACACCCTGCGGATTCTCGACCGTGATGCGGTAGAGCGTCGTTCCAAAGCGATAGGCGATTTCGAAGCGCGGCCAATCCTTCGGGATACAAGGATCCATCACCAGGGTGGCGCCCCGCCGTTGCAGCCCGAGAATAAACTCTATCCCGGCGCGGTACATCCAGCCAGCCGATCCCGTGTACCAAGTCCAGCCGCCGCGCCCGGCATGGGGCGGTTCGGAGTAGATATCGGCGGCCACGACATACGGCTCGACTTTGTAGCGGCGCACCCCGGCACGCGAACTGGCATGATTGATCGGGTTGATCAGCGCGAACAATTCCGTCGCCTTATCGCCGTTGCCCAGCATGGCGTGAGCAATGACGGACCACGCGGCGGCATGGGTGTATTGCCCGCCGTTCTCGCGAAGGCCGGGCGGGTAGCCCTTGATGTAGCCGGGATCGAGCGGTGAGGCGTCGAACGGCGGCGTGAACAACAGCGCCAGCCCGGCGTCGCGCCGAACCAGATGCTCGTCGGCGGCTGCCATGGCGCGGGCGGCGCGGGCGGGGTCGGCGGCGCCGGAGATTGCGCTCCAGGACTGGGCGATGGAATCGATGCGGCATTCGCTATTGGCCGCAGCGCCGAGCGGCATGCCGTCATCGAAATAGGCACGGCGATACCAGTTGCCATCCCAGCCGTCGCGTTCGAGTGCCGCTTTGAGATCGGCGGCGTGGGCACGCCACGTCGCGGCGCGCTGGCTTTCGTTGCGTGTTTCCGCGAGCGGCGCGAAGCCAGCAAGGCCCGCGTACAGGAACCAGCCGAGCCAAACGCTTTCGCCTTGGCCCTTGTCGCCGATGCGGGTGAAGCCGTCGTTCCAATCGCCGGTACCGATCAGCGGAAGTCCGTGCACGCCGGTGGTAAGGCTGAGATCGAGACCGCGGGCGCAGTGCTCAAACAGGGTTGCGGTCCGATCGGAAACGGTCGGCTGAAAATACGCGTCGGTTTCTTCGGCGTGGAGGGGCTGACCTTCCAGGAACGGCACCTGCTCGTCCAATATCGTTTTGTCGCCGGTGGTCTGGACATACTGGGTCACGGCATAAGCGAGCCAGATGCGATCGTCCGAGATGCGTGTGCGCACACCTTGTCCGAACGGCGGCAGCCACCAATGCTGCACATCGCCTTCGACGAACTGGCGGGCCGCGGCGCGCAACAGGTGTTCGCGCGTCATGGCTGGTCGCGCCATGGTCAATGCCATTCCGTCCTGGATCTGGTCGCGGAAGCCATAGGCGCCGCTCGCCTGATAGAAGGCCGATCGTGCCCACAAACGGCAGGCGACCGTCTGATACAGCAGCCAATGATTAAGCATGAGGTCCATGGCGCGATCCGGTGTCTTCACCTGGATGGTGCCCAGCAGGTCATCCCAATGCTGCTGCACCTCGCCGAACACCGCATCCTGATCGACGTCGCGATAGTAGGTGAGGAGCGCTTGCGCCTCGGTGGCATTGGCAGCTTCGCCGAGGAACATGACGATCTCGGTACTTTCGCCTGGCGCCAACACCAGCGGCGTCTGCAGTGCACCGCAGGGGTCGAGGCCCGATCCAACGCATCCGGAAAGTACCGGTGCGTCCGCGGCGAGAGCGGCGGGGTTGTTGAGGGCGCCGTTGCGGCCAAGGAATTCGCGCCGATCGCCGCTCCAATGTTTCTGGCGACCTGCGAGATCGATGAAGGCCACGCGTTCCCCGAATGCCGTGCTCCAGGGATTGCGCGCAAAGATCGCGCCGGTGGTGGCATCGCGTTCGGTTGCGATGAACGGTGCAGACGCTGCGCGCGATTGTCCCAGCACCCATTCGACGTAAGCTGTGATCGACAACCGCCGTGTTCGAGCCGATGTGTTGTGCACTTTCAGCCGCGAAATCTTGATCGCGTCGCGCAGCGGCACGTATTGCAGCAGATCCAGTTTGATCCCGTGTGCGTCCAGTTCGAAGCGGCTGTAGCCCTGGCCGTGGCGCGCCACATAGGAGGCCGTTTCGTCGCGGATTGGCAGGGCCGTGGGTCCCCACAACGCACCGCTGTCCTCGTCGCGCACATAGATAACCTCCCCGGACCGATCGGTGACCGGATCGTTCGACCATGGCGTCAGTTGGTTTTCGCGGCTGTTGACCGACCAGGTATAGCCGGTGCCTTCGGTGGCGACCTGGAAGCCGAACACTTCGTTGGCGATCACATTGATCCAGGGCGCGGGTGTCATTTGTCCTGCGTTCAAGACGGTCACATATTCGCGGCCGTCTGCCGAAAAGCCGCCGAGGCCATTGAAATATTCGAGGTCCGTCATCGCGGGCTTGGCGGTGCGAATGTCTGTGGAGGCGGGTCGTTGCGGCGGCGGCGGTGCGGCGCGGCTCGCCTTGCGTAGCCGGTTGAGTTGCTCCCGGAGCCGGCCTTGCCGGGCCGATAAAACGACGCGTGCTACGGCCGGGAGCCGGGCGCGGGTTTCCTGCGAGATCAGGTCGGCGCGCAGTACGAACACATTGCCGCGTGTCACCCCGGTCGCCTCTTGAGCGCGGGACGGGCTCTTTCGCAGAACCGTTTCGATCGCAATATGAAGATCCTGAATGTAGGAAGATGAGCGCTCGTTGAGGATGACCAGATCGGCGGCCAGCCCTTTGATGCGCCAATATTCATGCGCGCGCAGCAGTTGACCAATGACGGCAATGTCTTCGATGTCGTCGATCCGCGCCAGCACGATGGGCAGGTCGCCGGAAATGCTCTGCGCCCATAGACCGGATGGGCCGCCGCTGCCGCGATGGATGGTGTCGGCATTCGGCCGCATGGCGGGACTGGCATAGAGCACGTGGCCAGCCAGACGTTGATAAAGGCTCGCTTCATCCGCGTCGATGTCGAGATAGCGCAACTGCACTTGCGCCTGGGTCCAGGCTAAGGTGGCGGCGCGGTCAAAGGCGCTGGCGTCCTGATGCTTATCGGCCAAATCCAGCAGATCGGCACGAGACTGCGCGACGATGGTCCAGAACGTGACGCGCACGGTTTCGCCCGGCTGAATGCGCACGCGGCGGCGCATGGCAAACACGGGATCGAGTACGGTTCCGGTGCTGCCGGACAGCGGCCGTCCGGAAGAAATAGCGGCCGGTGATTTGGCGTCGCGTCCGCGCCCCAGGAATTTCGCGCGATCGGTCTCGATTTCCATGTCACCAACCGTCTCGCCCTCCACGATGGAGAAATGGGCCGCCCAGGTTTCGGGCTCATTCGGCGCGCGCCGCCGCCGGGTTGCCACGATGACACCGGTCTTGGCGTCGAATTCGGTCTGAACGAACAGTTTCGAGAAGGCGGGATGGGCGCTGTCGGCCGCCGGACTTGCCAGCACGAGTTCGGCAAAGGAGGTGATCTCGATTTCCCGGGGCCTGAGACCGCTGTTGGAGATCGACACCCGCCGTGCTTCGGCATTACTTTCGGGCGACACGACGACTTCCGTGGCGGTGGTCAGCGCGCCATCGCGCCTGGTGTACTCGGCCTTGTCCTCGCCGAACTGGACCTCATAACTGTCCGGCTCGACGCCGACCGGCTGATAGGCCGCCGACCAGATATTGCCGCTCCTGATATCGCGCAGATAGATGTACGACCCCCAATCGTCACAGGTTGTATCTTCGCGCCAACGGGTAATTCCAATATCGCGCCACCGGCTATAACCGGAACCGGCAGCAGTCAGCATGACCGAATAGCGGCCGTTGGAGAGTAGCTGGACAGCCGGCGTCGGACCGTGCGGCGTGCGGATATGTCGGACCGTGGGGCGGTCGAACACCCGCACCGCCACAGCGGAGCTGGCGTCTTCGGCCCAAGGTCGGGCCGCAGCAACGTCGCGCGGCGAGCGTTCCTGCAGCAGAAGTTCTGTCGCTCGAACCGCCGGTTCGGCGTGAAAACGCTCGCGCATACGTCCGTTGAGCAGCACGTTGGCAATGGCGACCACCGTCATGCCCTGGTGATGCGCCATGTAGGCGTGAACAACGGCGCAGTCACTACCCGCTGGCAGGCGGGCGCGTGTGTAGTCCACCGCTTCATAGAAGCCGTAGCGCCCGCGCGCGCCCGCTGCGGCCAGCCGTGCAATGTTGTGCAAGGCCGCGGTGGGATCGACCATGCTGGCCAGCGCCGTCGCATAGGGGGCGACCACGGCGTTCTCCCCGAGGCCTCGCTTCAATCCCAGACCGGGGACGCCGAAATTCGAATATTGGTAGGTGAACTCCAAATCGCGCACGTTGTAGGCGGATTCCGAGATGCCCCAAGGCAATTTCCGCTCGAGGCCGAAGGCGATTTGGCGTTGCACGATGAGGTGGCTGGTTTCTTCCAGCAGGCTTCCGGCGGGGGCGCGCATCACCAGCGACGGCATCAGATATTCGAACATCGAGCCCGACCACGAGATCAGGGCCGCCCCATTTCCGATCGGGGTCACCGCGCGGCCGAGACGGAACCAATGGCGGGATGGCACATCGCCTTTGGCGATGGCGAAAAAGCTGGCAAGGCGCGCTTCCGAAGCCAGCAAGTCGTAGCAACTCTCGTCCAGGCGGCCTTCGGCAACGAGATAGCCGATCGAAAACAGCCGCCGATGCGGGTCGAGCAGGAACCCGAATTCCATGGCGTCGGCCATGGTGCGCGCCGTCGTTTCGAGCGCGACGAGGCGTTGCCGCAGCACGTCCTTCTGTTCGACGGTTTGCGCCGCATCGCGGCAGTGGCTAGCGATCGTCCGCTGCACAGCGCGGGCCCAGAATAGCATCTCGAGGCCGGCATCATCGCTGCTGGCGAGTGTCTGCGTGATATCGACGACGATTGCGGCCTGGGTGGTAAGGGTGTCGAGGTGCGCCGCGGAACCGTCGTTTGCCGCGGCTCGCACGGCCGCATCCAGGGTGTCGAGCGCAACCGCCAGCTCATTCTGGGTGACGAATTCGGTTCGGCTATCCTCGGGAAGCGCGGCTATGGCCGTGCGCGCCAGCCGCATGGCATCGGCGATGCCGCCATAGAGTTGCGCCGCAGCAATCGGAGCATCGATCCATTCCCGGCAGGCATTGGCAACGGCGATCAGATGGCCGGCGAGATTGCCGCTGTCGACGGTCGAGACATAGCGCGGCTCCAGCGGATGCAGATCGCTCGTATCGTACCAATTATATAAGTGACCACGGAAATGTTGCAGCGCGCCGATCGTCGTCAACGTTGTTTCGAGGCGTTCAACAGCCTCATTCGTTCCAAGCCAGCCGAAATCGCGCGCGGTGACGGCCGAAAGCAGATAAAGGCCCATATTGGTGGGTGAGGTGCGCCGGGCGAGGACGGGCTTGGGGTCTTCCTGGAAATTGTCCGGCGGCAGCATATGGTCTGCGGCTGTGACGAATGTCTCGAAGTACCGCCACGTGCGCCGCGCCACCAGACGCAATTCGAGCGCGTCGGGATCGGACATCGGCACATGGCCAGCGACCAGCGGCGACAGGCTGACCCATCGCGCGATGGCGGGCGCGCCCATCCACAACAGAATGATGGGAGAGGCAACGAACGCCGCTTGGCCGCCGTTTTGCCAAACGAGGGCCGCGGCCGCAATCGCCACTGCGATGCTGCCCGCCATCCAGCGATAGACGCCGGCGAGCTGAAGGCGAGGGCTGAGGGTGGCATGGGCCGCCGTCATCCACTCAAGCAGGCGGCGATGGCTCACAAACAGGCGGAACAGCGTTCGACCGATCGCATCGCTCATCGACCATGCCTGATGAACCAGGAATATCAGCGTAAGCGATGTTTGCGCCAACGCCTGTACGATATCGCCGCCGAGCGCATCGAGATGGCTGCGGGCCGTGGTACGGGATCGCGACGGAACGATGGCCGCGATTACCGGCAACAATGTCGGCAGCGCGATCGTCGCCAGAATGAAGGTGGTCCACGCGGCGGCGTCGCGCGCGGGCAACGTCCAGGCGATCAGCAAAGTGATAACGGCGGCGGGCGCCGATAGCGTTCGCCGCAGATTGTCCAGCATCTTCCAGCGGCCGATGCGCGGCAGCGAATTGTTGTGACGTTGATCGCCGGATGCATCACGGCGGCCGAATATCCACGGCAGAAGCTGCCAATCGCCCCGGGCCCAGCGATGCTGGCGCGCCAACGCGACGTCATAACGGGAAGGATACTCTTCGACGACTTCGACATCGGACGCCAAACCGGCGCGGGCGAAGGTTCCTTCGAACAGATCGTGGCTTAGCAGGGTGCTTTCCGGAACGCGATCCACAAGCGCCAGCTCGAACGCGTCGACATCATAGATGCCCTTGCCGGCATAGGAGCCCTCGCCGAACAAATCCTGATACACGTCCGAAACGGCGGAGGCATAAGGATCGATTCCGCTCATGCTGGAGAAAATGCGTTGGAAGGCGGATCCTTCCCGGCCAACCGGCAAGGACGGGGTCACGCGCGGCTGCAATACCGCATAGCCTTCGACAATGCGTCCGGCTGTGGCGTCGAACAGCGGCCGGTTGAGCGGATGGGCCATCTTGCCGACGAGTTGGCGAACGGTTTCGCGCGGCAGGCGCGTGTCGGCGTCGAGCGTAATGACATAGCGCACATCCGGCGGCACGGCCGGCGGGTGGCCGCCAATCGTTATAAAGGTCGTATCGGTCGCCCCGCGCAGCAGGCGGTTCAATTCGTGCAGCTTGCCGCGCTTGCGTTCCCAGCCGATCCACTTTTGCTCGCTTTCGTTCCAGACACGGCGACGATGGAGCAGCAAGAAGCGATCGCCGGTGGGTGCCGGTCCATATTGGCTGTTCAGGCGGTCTATTCCCGCGGCCGCAACCGCGAGAAGCTCGTCGTCGCCCGCGGAATGCTCGCTTGGTGCGTCCAGCCAATCCGACAACAGCGCAAAATGCAGATCACCGTCGGGACTGGCAAGGAAGTGGACTTCCAGTCGTTCGAGTTGTTCTTCGATCGCTGTCCGGCTGGTGAGCAGGAATGGCACGGCGACGACGGTCCGCAGGTCCTCAGGGATGCCGTCGCGAAGTGCCAAGCCCGGCAGTGCCGTTGCCCCGGCAACAGATGTGACCGCACGATTGACCAGCGCGACGGCCAGATCGAGGGCCGGTAGCAGGCCCAGAACGGCGAGGGCCGCGAGCGGCCAAAGTCCTATTTGCATGGAATGCAGCGGCAGCAGCAGAGCTGCGACCGCGACCAGAAGCACGGCGGCGATGTATCCGGTGATGGTGATCCGGCTATGCGCGAATATCATCCGCAGCGGTGCGCGAAATCCGATGGTCCGCTCGAAGTCTTTGCGTCCGCCGGAAATGAGATGATAACCCGGATCGGCGGCCCGGCCCGGTTGCTCTTTCGTAGCTGCAAGCGCAGCTTGCGCGATATCCTGTTCCGACAGGTGCGAGCCGCGCGCCAGTTCTTCGATTGCGCTGCGGTAAAGATTGCGGGTGGGAAAATCCATCCCGGCAAAATTGCTGCCCGACTGCAACACGCTATCGATCAGGCTGACGCTTTCAAACAGCTCCGTCCAATCGACACCTGATGCTAGGCGCATACTGGTGATGATGTTGCGGATCGTAACGCTTGCCGCACCCTGGCGTTGGTGTTCGCTATGCACCAATTCATCGGCCGTTTTACCTTGGGCCGTCAGTTGCTCTTCGAGCCAGGCCATGGCTGGGGTGACGCGGGGATCCTGATCACGCAGCCGTTGTACGAGTTGGACGGTGAAGGTCTTTGGCAGTGGTGCGTCGGCATAGGCGCGAAGGACCGTTTCGACGGTCTCCGCGGTCCGGCCGTTGACGCCCAAAAGGCGATCGGCAACCAGATCGGCATCGCGGCGGGCAGCGCCGCTGGAGACGATGCGTTTGGCGGCGCGCCGGAGGTTTTCGACGAGTACGATCCTCAGCGTGATTGCGACGGCCCACAACTCGCCAATGGTGAGTGGCTGGATGCGTTGATAGGCGCGCACAAACCGGCACAGCATGTCGGGATCGAAGCGGCTATCGGTATGCGCGACGAATGCCCAAACCAGCCCGAAAACTCGCGGATAACCGGCGAACGGTCCGTCAGCCAGTTTCGGCAGTTGGCGGTAATAGCGCGGCGGCAGATCGTCCCGCACTTCGCGGATTTGCTCTTCGACCAGATGATAATTGTCGAGCAGCCATTCGGCCGCTGGCGTTGCGACTTGTCCGGCGCGGCTGGTGCGTCCCACTTCGCGATAGGCCGCGAGGAGAACGGCTTCGTTGTCCTTCAACCGGTCCGACAGGGGGCGGCGGGCGAGGGGTGTTGCGGTAACGGTCTGCGCGGCAGCCAAGCTTTCGGCATGCTGTTCGAGACGTTCAACGCCGAAGAGCTCTTCGCGGATGGCATCTTCGGTATCCCACGGGGACAGCGACGCGCTTCGTCCGAAGACGGTCAGGAACGACAAAATCAATTTGGCCTTTCTGGCGGGTGCACGCGCGGCAAGGCTGCTCACGCAGTGCCGGTACCGGCCCCGCGTCGTGCACTAACATCCTGGATTGGACTTCGCGCCGGCGGACACTTGCGTCATCCGCCATTCCGGCGCGGTTAATGGGAAGGGTATAGCACCTTCTTGGAGCTATGGTGTCATGCCTTATTCTTCAAATTGAGGCGGCAAGCGTCCGGATTTGAAGATAATCGTTGGTTCATCGTCATATTCGCCCAATTCGGGGTCGCCTGAACTCGAGAATGCCACGACGCCGAGTTTGCTCTCGGCCAGCCGCTCGGCCGTCCGGCGCGCCAGTTCCGCCGATTTGCAGGGGATCGGCGTCTCGGGCTTCAGGTGAGCGCCTCTTCCGGCGATAAAGGCCTGGACGATATGAACGGTTTCACGAGGCACGACGCACCTGCCAAACTTTATAATTGGCGCAAACAATTTCGCGTCAACTTGTAATACGCTCATCGAGCGCCTATATCTACGAGGCGACGGCGTTCCCGTCAGATGAATTGCATCGTTATATTGCCCGTTCGCCGCTGTGCGGACTTTGGCAAAAGAACGCAAACTTTCAGACTGATTGTCTCGTTTTTCGCCGGCCCGGCAGACGCTTGGCCGAAATGAATCGCGTTAGGACGTAATTATGACGATCGGTACTGTAAAATTTTTCAATGCGAATAAGGGTTTTGGTTTTATCGCGCCCGAAGACGGCGGCAAAGACGTGTTTGTGCACGCCAGCGCGGTCGAGATGGCGGGTATGAGTGTTCTGTCGGAAGGACAGCGCGTCTCTTTCGAAATCCAATCGGATGTCAAAGGTGCGAAGGCTGTCAATCTGCAGGCGGCGTAATACGAGCATGGCGGCGGTCGCGTGCCGTCGCCGGCTCATTTTACTCGGTGGTCAGAATGGACAATGCAGCCTTCCGTCTTAGCCGGATTTATGCTGAAGGGTGGAATAAGGCGTCGGAGTTGCAGCCGTCCGAAACGGACGAGCTGGAGCCGGAGCATATCGCGGCCTTGAATCCGTATACGACCGAACCGGAAATGTCGCGATGGCGCGATGGTTTCACGAAAGCCATTTGGAGCTTCTGATCGTCAGGTCTTGATCGACGCGCACGGCTGCGCAGCGAAGGAGAAGTGCCCGATGTATGGGTTTCTTCGTGTTCGTAATTGGCGGGTGTTTGCCACGGTTGCGGTCCTCGTCGCGCTGGCCGGTGTCCAGTATTTGATTTTGATCCGCTAGCGACCGATCTACCTAGAGAGGGTTGATGAATACGTTCATGCGGTTCGGCAAGCGCATTGCTTTGCCGTCCATGCGCCAACTCCGGCACGAACTTCGCGCGTTCTGCGCCGAGGAAGAAGTCCGCGAGGAATGCGCCACCGAGTTGGGTCTACCGGCAAGCACGGGGTGGGACGAAATCTACGCGCGCCGCGCGGTTGCGCCGGCCGCAACACGGTCGTTGCCATAATGCGGATTTGCGAGGATTTTCCTATGCCAACGATGGTGGAAGTCGGTCAGCAGTGGTCGGTGTGGATGTCCCGCCGGCAGCAGTGGTTGTTGGCCGCGGTGACGAGCCGAGCGGATGGGCGGGCAACGCTCAAATACGATCCTCGGTACGGCCTCGACGACATACGCGTCGCGGACGAGGCAACTATGCTTACGGCATCCAGCCTGTTCCGCTTCGTCCGAGGTTGATCGTGCCGAGCGCACAATCGCAGGGAGTGTGAGACACCATGAACATTATCCCGCTTGTCGCCATGACGATGTTTCTCGTCCTCGGTATAGTTGGCACAGTCGGCAAGCTGTTGTTCGATGATTGGCGGGTTCGCCAAGCTCTGCGCCGACCGCTTCTCCCCGATCCGCTCTTGCCGAAGCTGCAGTTGGGAAAATGACAGACCACATGCTGAGCATTTCGGATTTGACGGCGGCGGAATTTCTGTCGTTGCGCCTGCTTGCCCGAGGCATACCGGACCTGAAAATCCCAAGAACTCATCGAGCCCGTCTGGCGGACCTTGGGTTGATCCGCTTTCAGGCAGGGAAACTGCTGGTGACGCCGAACGGACGCATGGTGGCGCGCGGTTAGCGATCGCGCGCATTACCGCAAAGCCTCGTGGAATAGAAACAATCTCCTTCTCCGCATCCAAATGGCCTTCTTCGCGATAAACCCTGTTCGGTCTTCATTTTCGGGCAAAAAGCGCCGCTACATACGCATTCCGGTTTGGAAGCCTTTTATGCCGTTAGCGGCAATGCCTGCCTCGAGACGCCGGATGGCGCGAAGATTGCTCGAGGGGCGGGCGGCAGCTTAGTGATCGAAGCCGGAGTGCCGATGCTGTTGATGGCGATTGGTAAGGCGCCAAGGCGCGGCTTCGCGCTCATTCTGCACGATGCCGAAGCGCCACCGACGACGTTGTTGGATGCTTGGCAGCCGCAGGGCTTTGTGCCCGGCAACTTTCGACGGATGCAGGAAACGCCGACCAAAGCCATTAGCGATTCCCGCCGCATCGTTACCTGGGCGCAGCGTCCTCCCGATTTCGTTCCGATTCAAATCTGAGGGGCTTTGAACGCGAAATACGCGGGTCAAAGGTGGCGAAGCCGTCAGAACTTTTCACGAGATGGTCTGATGCGTCGGCGGGGTGCGTGTTTCCCGAACAATGGACTTAAAGATGCATGTCGCGTTGCTTGAATGGATGCCGAACGTGCAGAATGCGGCGACATTGCCCCGAAGCGCATTCAAAGAGCTAGGTGTTATGAGAACTACGATTGTTCTGGCCGCGTTGATCGGGTTGGCAGCTGTTGAAGCCAGTGCCCAAGCCATGCATCACGATCATGCCGCGATGGAGCGCCTGGGCAAGGTGAGCTTTGAAACATCGTGCAATGCTGCGGCGCAGCCGCGGTTCGATCGTGCGGTTGCGTTGACGCACTCGTTCCAGTTCGGGCCAGCCATTGAGGGCTACCGGTCCGTGCTCGAGGCCGATCCTCACTGCGCCATCGCCTATTGGGGCATCGCCCTGAGCAGTTGGAGCAATCCGTTTGCTGGGTTCAAGTCTCCCGCTCAATTGGCGCAGGGTCTGAAGGCGGTCAATGCCGGGCGAGCGCTCGGGACCGGGACCAAACGGGAGCGGGCCTACATCGAGGCGGTGGCCAAATTATATATTGATGCCGCAAAACAGGATCAGTCGGCGCGAACCCTCGCTTATGAGCAAGCCATGGAGCGTTTGGCGGCGGACTATCCCGGCGACACCGAAGCTCAGATTTTCCACGCGCTCGCGCTGGCCGCCGCCGCCGATCCTGCCGATAAGACCTATGCCAAACAGTTGAAGGCCGGAGCGATCCTGGAGCGTCTGTTCGCCAAACATCCCTATCATCCCGGTTTGGCGCATTACATCATTCACGCCTATGATGAGCCGGCCCTGGCGTCGCGTGCCGCGAATGCGGCTCGGCGCTACGGAGCGATCGCGCCATCGACGCCCCACGCTCTGCACATGCCCTCGCATACCTTCACCCGCATCGGCGATTGGCAGGCGTCGATCGACACCAACCTGGCTTCCGCGGCATCGGCGCGCGCCGCGGGTCAGCCAGCCGATGAACTCCACGCCAGCGATTATATGATTTACGCATATCTGCAGACGGGGCAGGACAAAGCTGCAGAGCATGTCGTTGCGGCGGCCGCGGAAATGTTTTCGCGCTTTGACCCGGCTGCAGCGAATGGCGCAGCACCGGCCTCGGCTGCGTATTTCGCTCGCGCCGCGATTCCTGCGCGTTTCGATATCGAGCGCCGGGATTGGGTGCATGCGGCCAAGCTCGAACCGGTGCCAAGCCGCTTTCCCTATGCCGACTCGATCACGTATTTCGCCCGAGGCCTGGGCGCTGCGCACTTGAAGGACGCTGCGGGCGCGCGGGTGGCAATCGCGTCACTCAACCAGATACATGACAAGCTCACCGCGGAGGGCGAGAGCTATTGGGCAGAACAGACCGATATTCAGCGGCGCGAGGTCGCCGCGATCATGGCCTTGGGGGGGGGGCATATCGCTGACGCGCTGGCTGGCATGCAAAAGGCCGCCGACATCGAGGCCAAGACCCAGCTGGCGTCCGTCACGCCCGGCCCGCTAGCCCCGGCCAGGGAAATGCTGGGGGAGATGCTGTTGGAGGATAATCGACCGGCCGAGGCGCTGAAGGAGTTCAAAGCCTCGCTGGTTCAGAACCCCAATCGGTTTTGGTCACTCTATGGAGCGGCCAAGGCCGCGAAACTGAGCGGCAACGCCGATGTGGCCCACTCCTATTTCCAGAAGCTTTCGGTTCTTGGGGAACGGGCCGATCAACCCGCGAGGCCACAATTGGCCGAGGCGCGCCACCTCCTTCAGCGGTGAAGCCACCAGCCGCATCGGCGTATCCTTTGCGGCTGAGTGACCGTGCATGGCAGCGTTCATCAGGCTTCCCGAGCTTTCCGAGGACGCACGGCGCTGAATATGCCTGATTTTACGGAGTTTTTTGAAGCTTTCGCGGGCTGTCGTAAGACACCCTGAGGAAAGAAAGCTGGCGGGCCGGAGGTAGCCATAAGTTTGGCATAAGGGCAAGAAAAACAAAGGAAAATCATGTTTTGAATTTTTCGGATACCCCCAAATATGCCCCCAATTTCTGCTGAGGATTTTTGTCACCCCTTGGCGGGCGGGTCCGACCGTCCTCGTGCATTGAGCATCCTAACATGCAGCGCAACCACCTCGCTCCAATAGCTGGGGGCGATACTATGCTCTTGTATCCGCCTATCGCGACCGGCTGTACGACGCGTTTTCGCAATTAGGACCTGTTGACAAACCGCAACCAGATTTTGATTGAGCCGAGTTGGACGAAGGCAGGGAAACTGTCAGCGATTTTATCGTATCTGATCGCCACGCGGCGTGCGCTCTTGAGTTTGTTGAAGAAGCGCTCGATCCGGTCGCGCAAGACGTAGAGCAAAGGATCTACTGGTCGCTGAATCTTGCGGTTGATCTTGGTGGGAATAACCGAATCGGTACCGTAGAACCAGGAATCATGAGGATCGCGTAGTGCGCTTCGCCGAGTGAGACGACGAAGGCGAGCAGCAGATCGTCACCACATAACTGTGTATAGCGAAAGCAAGACTGCGTTTCAATCTCAAAGTGAATTGCAGGTGCGGTCAATCGCCCGTTGTGGGTGACGTGCATTCTTCTCATTATGCCTTCGAGAGGGATTGGGTGGGCAGCTAGTGTGTCACAGATAAGCGTGGGTGGCTGCCCGTATGTATGCAGCCATCAAAGCAGTCGCGTGCAAAATAGCCAAAAAGTGTCGTCCGCCGATTGTGGATGTGAACGCCACAGGCCGATCGCAATTTGTAACTGCGGCGCCCAAAACCGGATCAACGCTCGCCATTGTCGCACTTGCGGGGCGGAGTTTGTTGCGACGACTGCTTCGTCTATCACGCCTTCTGCGGTCACCATCTCGGCATTGCAGGGCAATATTCTCTTCCCGCCAGCGGCATTTGATGGCGCCATTCTGGCCCATACGCGACAGGGTGAAGTTCTGCAGATAGTACCGCTTCCCGATTCCAAACCGTGGACGCTCGGCTCTCTGAAAGCGAGCGAGGCCGGTCTCAATCGTGGCGTTGTCACCGCTGCGCCATTGATCCGGGACGGACAATCACACGGACCCCAATATCTCGTGGCCACTGCGCGCGGCATCGAAGCTCTATCTCTGTATACGGGCGAAAGCAGAATGCTTTGCGGCGCCGGGGACAGCCAAGCGATTGCCGCCATTCGAGGCGGGGCGCACCCCCAGTCTTT
This sequence comes from Alphaproteobacteria bacterium, assembly GCA_023259375.1. Lineage (GTDB taxonomy): Bacteria > Pseudomonadota > Alphaproteobacteria > Micropepsales > Micropepsaceae > Rhizomicrobium. The sequence continues at coordinate 39,822 of JAHFQC010000015.1, read as the reverse complement.
TTGCGGGGTGGCTGCGGGCGAAAACCAAATCTATTTTGTCATCGAAGAAGGCGAGAGGCGAAGCCTTGCCACGATCAATCTTGCCAGTGATGGGCCGCCCGAATCCTTATTGATCCTCAGAGGAGCGGCTGTAGCAGGGCCGCTATTATGCGGCACGAGACTTGTCTATTGCACAGACCAGCAAATCGGCCTTCACGACTCGGTGCAAGGCAGCGCTATCGCAGACTTGCCACTGAATTTCCGGCCCTATCTCGCTCAGGGAAATACAGAGCTCACGCTGGCACCGGGGGCTATGCCCTTGGCACTCATCGAAACCCGATCTGCCGCGCGCAAGGCGCTAGTGTTCGGAACTCAAGATAATCTCAGCGGCGTCCTGGAAGTCGACTTCGATCGCGGCTCCACTTCCTTCACCGTTCTGCACCCGGGCTCGTCGGTCAGTGTCATGGCGGACGGCACGGTCTGCCTCTGTGTTAACTCCGGTCTGAAGGTTTATGGCAAAGATAGCACGCGCTGGATCGCGGGCACGCTGAAGAGGCTTTTTCCGGCATCTGTTGCCGGCGGGCGTACAGTGTTTTTCGAAGACCATGTGATGAGGGATGAACAGCATCTGGTCATCGAAACCAGCGGTAAAACCCATCATGTGAGTTTTGAGGCGCAAGGCTGCACTAGCCAAACCTGCTGTGCCGCATTCATGGTGGGCGAAGCGATGGTTGTTCCATATTTTGATGTCTCTTCATCCCACGGGCCGTCAGGGTTGGTGTTTGCCGCGTGGAGTTTTGTCAACGTGTAAAAGCTCCGGCCGCTATTGCGAGCCGAGGGGGGGCGGGGGGATGAAAAGAAGGTCATTAGCACCGCTGGTCGCCGTGCTCGCAGTCCTGGCGGCAATTACGGGTGTTCTCTATCTGCCAGGGATATATCCGGTTGACCGCGAAAAATTCGCCTATCCGGTTCCTGCAGCCGCGCGTCCGTCGCCGGCCGTCGACATCAACGTCTATGTCGATGTTTCGGGATCAATGCGGAATTTTTTTACCAATGACGGTCGCCCCAACACCTTCCAGCAGTTTCTCACTAACTGTGAACTTGCACTGACCACCGGACAGAGTCGGGAAGGTTGGGAGCGCCGCACCTTTGCTGTGTGGAAATTCGGCTCGCGCGGCGGTGCCAAGCACGTTGCCAATGACGGTGGCCTGCGGGCTTTGGCAAATAGTCCCGAACAGTTTGACGAGCCCGGTTCGCCAATCGAAGCGGCGATCAATGATGATGCCGCGCGCAAAGCCTCTCCTGGCGCGCGCAAACTGCTCATCCTGGTCACTGATCTTTATCAGAGTGACGGCCGCCTCGAATTGCCTGCAAAAGCACTCATCCGGAACTATTTGAAGAATGAAAAAGGTGCGGTGGCCATGTACGGCGTGCGCAATCCTTATCAAGGTCCTGTCGAGGACGTCCCAAGTCAGAACGGCACCATCCTTTCCAATGCTGCCACTTCTATGCCGTTTTACATCATCATCGCTGGCGAAAGCGCTGCCGATGTCCGCCATGCCCAAGAACTGCTCACAGGTGGCAATACCGGCGAAGCTTTACGCAAGGCGGCGCAGGAAGACCGACTCCTCGCGGCGTATTTCGCCAAAGAGCCCGGCAAAGACGCACGCGACAGAGTGATTTACGACACCTTGGTGCGCCCACCGAAAGAATGCGGTGGCACGTCTTTGTGCTTTTCCTCGCTGCGCAGTTACAACACTGATCTGAAGAAAATCGGCGCAGCCGAGCCTCTCAAGGCTAAGGCGCGGGACTATTCCGTGCGTCTCACCGGGTTTAGTCCTGACTACAATGCCAGCGGCATCGCGCAGATCGGCTTTCGTGGCGCGAGAGGTGTTGTCGGGATTAGCTGGGAATCCCACGTCTCGGAGCGCGACCCGGTATGGCAGACCGTTCGCAACGAGCGGCATTGGCGCGTCCGCGCGTTGTATTGTGCGGCCGGCGAAAAAGGCGCCTGCAAAGCACCGCCTTTGGTTGATCAAAGAGCGTCGGACAGTGTCCATGTCTGCAACGAAGCTACCGCGGACGGTGCGATGTGGTGCAAAACCAAATGTCCGACGGCCGCTACGATCTGCATGGCTAACGTCTTGCCAGAACTCGCGGTGGCTATCGACGGATCCGGCCTGACGCGCGGCCGCAAATACCTAATCGAGATCGCAAGCCTTGCCGGTGCGGACGAGCTTGGTGCCGCCTTCGCCGACTCCGGCGATGTCATGCATCGCTGGAATCTCAATTTTGATGAAATCCAGGCACTGCTCCGATCACGACAATTCCCCGCTGATAGGGCGGTCGCGAGCGATCCGCGCCCCGGAAAAACGCCAAATCTGTCGCAGTTTCTCAATGCTCTCGTTGGAACCGTTTCAAGCAGCAAAGGCGGTCAGGACAATAGCGGCAGCGTGTTGAAGACATACTATCTCTATGTGAACGCAAGGTGATGGGCATGATGAAGCGTGTGCTAACGGAAGTTGTCGGCATCCTGTTCATATACGCGATTTACGCGATCGCGGTGGTCCTGTTCTACGATGTCGATATCAGCGCACCCGAAAATTGGCCGATATGGCCGCTCGTGGTATGGGCGGGATCTTTCCTGGCCATGGCGATTTGGTATGTCCTGGCCAGCGTCGTGATAGCACCCCAACAGCCGTTGCGGGTTTGGGCTGGTGTTTGGCTGCTGCTCTTGTCGCTGGTCATCATAGGTGCGGCCGCTGCGACTTATGTCGAGGACTTCTACCAAACGGACACGTTCCAGCCCAATCCCTGGCTGCATTTCGTCGGCGGTGTCGGTGCTTATTACCTTGCCAGCCTTCTGTTCTCACCGCTCTTCGCCAAATACGTGGTCTGGCCGGCGCGGTTTGTAAGGAAGTGGTAGGCAGAATCCATTGAAGGAGACGGCTCGTGTCATATTTTTACGTGGGCGTGGGTGGCAGCGGCGCCAAGCTAATGCAGGCATTGATACATCTCTCCGCTGCCGGTCTGTTGTCCGTGGATGGCGGAAGCCAGGTACTGAAAGCCTTTTTGGTCGATCCGGACAAATCGAACGGAAGTATCGACGAATGCAAGAGAATATATGATCTTTATAACGCTTGTAGGCCGATCAAGCTCGGGGAGAAGGCAGCGCTTCTTCGTAACGATGTACATCTGAGCGGCCCGTGGTCTCCGCTCGCCGATGATCGCGCCTCCATGAATTCGGAATTCAGTTATGCGCAACTTCAGCAGGTCAATCCGGTTGATGCCGACCTAATGGAGCTTTTGTACTCCGAAGACGACCGCAACGTTTCGTTAGCGCAAGGGTTCCGCGGACGCCCCGCGATAGGCGCGGCAGTGTTCAGTCAATCCATCGATTTTGGCACGGGCATGTGGAATGAGCTTTACACAGCTGCTCAAAGTGCGCATGCCTTCGGCGATGTTTCAATTTTCCTAGGTGGCTCGATCTTCGGCGGTTCGGGGGCGGCAGGCGTTCCCACGATCTGCCGCATACTCAAAGAAAAGCTGCAGCAGAAAATCCAAAACCTGCGTATGGGCATGGTGCTTTTCCTGCCCTATTTCACATACAAAAAAATCGAAGACGAAACGATCCAGGCCGACCCGGCGCAGTTTTCCGCTGCCGCCGAAGAAGCGCTGAAATACTATGACGAGCGCCAATTCCTTGACATCTGCAACGCCATTTATGCCGTCGGCGATACGCCGCCAGCGCGGATGCCTGTTTCAGCGTTCGGCGCCAAAGAACAACGCAATCCGCCCCATTATGTCGAACTGATCGCCGGCCTCGGCGCATTCCGCTTCTTCACAAACGGCTGGAATAAGGGACCTCAACCCTCAGATGGGGTTCATACGGTCTCACTCGCCAGCCGCTCTGAGGAGAATAGCCTTACCTGGAAAGATATTCCGGCCGAAGCGCGGCCCGATCCGCGTCTAGAACTGTTGCAGCAATTCATTCTTTTTGCTGTCTCCTACCACTATTTCCTGTTTCCCTTCATCAGCACCTGCAAAGACCGCAAACATCCACTGCGTGATCTCATTGGAATGACGCCATGGAATAAGGCGCTGAGCGAACTGCAGGCGATCGATAGCTATGTGGTGTCGTTTTTGGAGTGGTTGCTGGCTATCTGCACTCAGGATCGCGACGGGGCGAGCGTGTTCTCGAACGGGCTGATCGATGTCAACGTGATTGGCGAAATGCACGATTTGCAGTACCGCTTGAAACCGGTTGGCCAAGTGCACGAAGAAAAGGTGGCCGATCTTTTCCTGAACCGTCCCGAATGCCGGCGGCCGAAAATTCGCGCGATCTTTGCCAAATCCACCGATTTCGTCAGTGATCAGAATATTGAAGGCGCCGGAATGCTCGTTCGAGCAATCTACGAAGCCTGCAACGCGTCGCGGAGATAATGGCCATGCCGCATCCTTTTCTTCCCAAGCTGAAATCCAACACTGCGGCGTCAGGTCAAACAACGCTGGCGCTGGTCCTGCCGCATGCAAACGGCGTTTGGAACGATCTTCCGGACAATTCGCGGCTGCGCCAAATCGCAGAGGCGCTCGATATCCCCTCCCGGGTCACCAAGGTGCATTCCATTCCCGATCCGTGGGCTCGTCCGATCCTGTTCCAGAGGGCGCTATTTGATCAGACCCATGTCCTGCACGATCTTGTTCAGGGCGAATGGCGCGGTCTTCTCGCCATCCTTGCCCTCAGCGAAGTGCGCAATCTGCAAGGTCTCACGCCGGAGCATGTCAATCTCCGGCAAGATGGGGAGCAATCCGCGTTCCGCAAGGTGATTACCCGCCTTCTACCGCTCGGGGGGGGGCTGGTCGATGGGTGCGACTGGAACGATCTGCATATTTTGCGCTGGGCTAAGCACAGGCAAGCGCCACGGGCTTTCGCTTTTACATCGCCATGGACGCTCGTCGTAACGGGTGCCGATTACAACGATGTGCTCGATAGCGAAGAGATCCCCTGGGTTCAAAATGGGATTTTGACCGATCCCTGCTCGCATCTGTCCAGCAATGTACGCTTCCGCTTCGCTGAATGGCTCCTGCATGTCAAAAGCAATCTTGCGACGGCCAGGGCCGATATTCGCGATATTGGAAATTGCCTTGATGCTTTCGCAAAAGATTTGGACCCCCGCGCACAACGCTTAACCCCAAGCGCCGATATCTTCTCTGCCCGTGGCCTTACTCTCAACAGCAATGCCCTCTATGCGGTGATCGACAAGCCGCTCCAGCCGGCCGCGACGGTGGCCTCCGACTGTGCGATATATTCTGATCGTTCCAGCAAAAAGCTCCATATCCTCATTGATGCCAGTTTGGCCAAGCAGCTTCATAGAGCCGAGCAGGAAGTGACGGTGCATGGCACGGTCGCCATGGACTCCGTCAAATCGTGGCTTATGGCCAGGGGTGGGGATGGTGCGCTTCACGGCGATTTACCGGCTCTAAACGGCCACGCAGGACACTGGTATAGTCCGGAGTTTTTCTTTGAAAATCGCCTTATCTACGAAGAGGTAGTTGCAGCGGCAAATGCCGCTAGCGAAGTCAGCGATGCATTTCCGGGCTGCCGAGCAATTCGCACGCTGGGTGTGCGTACCGCCGGTCGGTTCGCGGCGGTGCCTCTTCGTGCCGAGGTGCTTGAATTCCTGTCGCCTGACTATATCCAGAACAACCTGACCATTGAGTGGCTGCCCAGCGGCGTCTGCAAGGTCGTCCTGACCCTGCAGCTACACACTGTTGACCTGAACGGCGTGGTCACTGGCCCTGCGACCGCGGTCGTCGTACAGCATACGTATCAACCTGCGGATATGATGCGCATCGATTATTTGCCGTCAGTCTGCGTATGGCCAAATTTCCGTTTTGCCGACACTGTCAGGGACAGTGACCGCGATAACCGGTGGAAGCGGTATTATCTCTTTGAGGGCTGGCAGCGCATTGGTGATGGGCCGTCTAAGCTTCACGTGTCTGCGCTAGACGACAGCGACAAACCCATCGAAATTGTGCCGAATGCGCAAGCGACGAGCATGAACAGCACAAAATGCTTCATGACTGTCTTGCCTTCCTTCCCGGAGGCGTTGCGGTGCACGGTGGAGTCGGCCGGTCAGCCTGGGCCGATGTGGGCGCAAGAGAGTGCGGCAGGTCTTTTGCTCTTGAAGGCGCCGCCGGAAATTGGGGCTCTTCCAGCGAAGAGCGCCACATTGGGCGTCGATTTCGGCACGACCGGTACGACGATCTATAGTGCGGTCGGCGTCGGCGAGCCCAAACGTATGAGTTTTGGCGATCGCGTATTGTGTGTCATCGGCGCGAACAGCGAAATCATCCAAAATGCAACGCGCGATCTATTCGTGCCGTTAGAGGGACCGCCGCGAGGTCAAATTCTCAGTGTATTTCAGGATTTCAACATCGCCGGCCAGCGGATGGCGCTGCGCAATGGCCACGTATTGTATCTGCATTCGCATGGCGCAGATGCGGGGATGCGCTCGATACCGGGCTTTGTGAGTGGCGACCAGCAGCATGTCCGGACGAATCTGAAGTGGAGTACTGATGCCCAAGTCAACTTGGCAGCACAAGACTTTCTGATTCAGCTCTGCATGCAGTCTCTTGCCGAACTGGCGCCGGAAGGGGTGCAGGATATCGAGCTGTGCTATTCTTATCCCACGGCGTTTTCGGGCGATGATCTTGGTCGCTTGAAAGCCCTATGGAATGTTGTTCAGCGTCGGCTAATGGACGTTACTTCCATCGCTGTGCGCTTGCGGCCCAATCCCGAGACGAATTGTGAATCCATCGCAGCGGCCCGTTACTTCGCAAGCGGCGTTGACGGCAAGAATCTCGTGATCGGGCGTGGCGCGATCTCGCTGGATGTTGGCGGCGGCACTACGGATATTGCCATTTGGAACCGCGATGAACAAAGTCAGCATGCGGCGCTCGTGGCCCACCTCTCCGTAAAATTCGCTGGTCAGGACATTTTTCTCGACCCCATCCGGCGTAATCCCGGTGTGCTTTTGACGATCAGCAACAACGATCCAACCATCGCCAGTGCGGTCAGGTTTACGAACGACTACGAGCGGGGCGGTTCGGCGTACAACGCCGAAATCGATGCCATAATCTCGCACTTTGGTAAGAAGGCCGTGGAGTCGATTCCAACTCAGTCGGCCGAGACAGACGTGCGCGCTTTGTTGGATATCATTCGCCTCGGCCTGAACGGCATCGCCTTCTATACCGGTCTGCAGCTTGGCAAACTCATCAACGAAGAACGGTACGTAATCACCACATCCGAATTGCCGGTCTTCATCGGGGGAAATGGGGCGCGTCTGTTCTCGTGGTGCGATGATGCGTCATCGGAAGACCACTTCCAAAAATCACTTTTGGCCGGTCTGGAGTTCGCCACCAAGGCGCTTCCGGAACAACTCAGAGTGACGACCACCATCAGTGGCCGCTTCAAGGAGGAGGTGGCCTTTGGCTTGGTTGTTCCGCCGACTTTGCTGGAACGCGGCGGCCTTGAGGTGGAGCCGGTATCTGGAGAAGCGTTCTTCACCGGCTTTGGCAAGAACAGTCAGAAGCAGAATTGGGACGCCGCTCCCGATATATCGGGGCGAAATGATCTGGTGATAAGTGCTGATTCCGATCTTCCCGTATTCCGCCATTTTCTTGAAACAGTCGATGTTGCGATTTCAGAGGAGGAACTCAATGAGGTCGCCGCTTGCGCGGATCGCGAACTGGAGATCATGTGCGGAAACGCAGCGGCCGCCGTCGGTCGGGCTGGTGGCAAGGCGGCGCGCGATGCGGTTCGGAAGCAGCCACTCTTTATTCTGGCCCTGTGCGGACTGGTGAATTTGAAAACGCGCAATCTGGAACGGCTAGCGGCGGCAAAAACTGGGGAGGCTCAGTAATTCCTATGGTGAACGCAAAGCGGATCGTTGCGGTCCTGTGCGTGGCCGCGTTTACGTCAGCCGGCGCCTGGGCCCAAAATCAAACTCTCGATCGCAGCAACAATCAGGCTCACAATCCGACCATTGGATCACCGCTGCCCCTAGAGGCGAATTATAACGCACTTCGGACAAAACTGAGTACGTTGCTCCAGGAGAGTTGTCCCGGGACAGACAAGAACGATGTCAACAGACAAATCGACCAAGTACTTCAAACACCCAGTTGTGCCAATATATCAAACGACGATTTTCCGGCCTTCAAAGCAAATGTTCGAAGATTGGCTGGTGACATAAGGAATGGCATTTCTTCAGATGCTCTGCAGAATCTCAAGGCGGACATTGATCAGCTGAAACAGTTCAAATCTACCACGATTCCTCCTTTCAGGCTGCAAGAGCTTCGGCGTCGAATAGATGGGCTTGAGGAACGACTAGCTGATAGAGTGAACGTTGAAAAAGACGCTCGCCAGCAAGGCAAGTTTAGTTCGTTCGGGAATGGCGATGGCAGCAAAAAAAATTGGCTGGAATCCGTCGTTCATGATCATCCTAGGCGTCTAGCCGGAATTGCCGCATTTGCAGGGCTTTTCATAATCGCCTCTTTTGTACTCTCGCTTCTGGCCTTCTTGAGCTGCAGAAAGTTGTGCAAGGCAGTCCGCGTAACACCGGTAAGCCAACCCCTGGCGCAGAGCGCGCCAGAATCGAGTGATCGTGACGCCACAGGCACCTTGCAACAACTGCTCGAGAAGGTCTCCACGAAGCTCGAGGCTTTGACTTCCCGTCTTGAAAATGACAGTCCGGCTACGGGGAGAGATGTTTTTGCGCCCGTCCACACCCAGGCACCTTCGGCAAATTCAGACCTTGGTCGGCCCCAGGACCTCAGCCCACCACCCGTGGTGCATAGGCCGTCGCTCGTTGACATTTTCAATGACTACAAAGCCGGCGGCCTTAGCAATTTCATCAGTGCCCTGAACCGCGCCGGCTATGAAGCCAACTTTCTGAGTTGTGTGAATCAATGCGACAGTGAAAAAGGCGTATTGCGGTTCAGAAAAGATGATCGCGGCTTCTACGTGCTCGTCAAAGAAAAAAATGGCGTACTCTACCTACTGCCCGTTCCGAGCTACGCCCTCTCTGATCGCAGCGCGGTACAGGGTCTTTTTAAATTGAGGAATGGAGGGTTTGGGAGTGCGCGCCTCGTCAAGGCGGCGCAGCTACGAGCAATAGCGGGCGGCGAGTACGAAGTTGCCGAGCAAGGCGAGGTCCATGTCTGAGGGGGAATTCTGCTCCAAGTGCGGCCTTTATTTCTGCCGCAGCGACGATGCCTTTTGCAGCGGCTGCGGAGCTCCGCGGGCAAAGTTAGGGATGGAGCTTTTGCCGGAGGCGCTGTTCGTCGGCGAAAGGCCGCCAAAAATATGCGCGCGCCTGAGCAATAAGAGCTGCGCAGATTTGCAGATCGGATCACTCGGGTTGCCTGCTTGGTTGCAAGGACCGCCGGGCAGACTTCCGGTGATTTCTGCGGGGGGGCAGGCTTCGATCTTGTTGTCTGTGAAAGACCTGCTGCGCGACGAGGCAGTTGGTACTGTTACCGCCAACACACCGGCAGGCAGTGCTGCGGCCGAACTCACCGTTATCTCGCGGGCACCGCAAATTGCCTGCGAGCCGCAGCAGATCCGACTTTGGCGCCTCGATGAGGCCTGCAATCAGGAGGAATTTGAGCTCCACCTGTTGCGAGGCGCGCTCAGGATATTGTCCATCGGTACGGAAAGCAGCGAACTCACAGTTGCGGCAGATATACCGCCGGGCGGTCTGGTCTGTGACGCAGCACGTCCGTTGTACGCGAAGATCAGCCTTCAAAGTGCGGCCGACGCAGGGCAGTTTTCAGTCATCGAGAAGAATGTTTCGACCAGACTGATCGTGGCCTATCAAAGCCCTCATGGACCAATGACGGCAGAGGTGCCGATCGATATTTCGCGTTGCAAGCCTCCGCAGCTTTATTGGCCGCAGGAGTTAAAGAGGCCGGAGTTGCGCTATCAGACCTCGGGCCAAATGCTGCGCTTTGTTATTTGTAACCAGAGCGCGAATGATAACGGCCTGCAAAATGGACCGCTGGTCATCCTCGACGCCGAATTGAAGGCGCGCGCGGTCCCCGAGGCAAAAATACGCCGAGCGACGCATTTTCCGGTTGCAGTCGATGGCGGCGGATCAATGTCTGTCGAGTTTGAAACCGATTTCAGCGCCCTGCGAGGTCAGGCGGAAAAGCTCGTCTATCTGAAGTTGAAGGTGGCGACCAATCTGACGACGCGGGAATGGACTGTGCCGCTGAAGATTGCGCCGATGCCGGAATTCGGAGGTGTCGTAGCGATTGACTTTGGCTCGAGCAACAGTTGCTGCGCCGTTTGGCAGGAAGGCTCAGTGCCTGAGCTCGTTCAGGTAGACGACCGCACCAATTTTGTGGCCCCAACGGTGGTGCGCTACAGGCGATTGACGCCGCCGCCGGAAATTGAAACGGGAGCAAGGCCCAAGGAGCTTGCAGCGCAATACGCCTATATTGCGGCTTCTACTGCTGATCGCCTCAAGCAGCGCCTCGGCGATCAAGGTCCGCTTGTTTCAATCCGTCCGGAGGAGGACGCGAAATGGGTCGAGCGCCGCATAACGGATGTAGCCGCCGATTACCTGCGTAACATCCGCCGCAAAGCGGAGCTTGCCAAGCAGGCGCGCTTTCGTGATTTTGTGCTGACTCATCCGGCGCGGTGTTCGCTCCGCCAATACAGGCATTTGCGCAGTGCTCTTCGTGCCGCCTTCGACGCGGGGAATGACGAGATTCGCATCCAGTTTCTGCCTGAGCCTGTCGCCGCGCTCATCGATTACATCGTGCAACGCCAGAAAGCGCCTGGGGAGCATTCTGATTACGTCGTCGCATCGTTCGATCTCGGCGGCGGCACGACCGATGTATCGATCGTAAAGGTAACGCAGAAGTCCGGCAAAAAATGCCACACGCGCATCGTTCCGGATGTTCTGTATTCCTGTGGCGACCGCTTTGGCGGTGAAGATCTGACGGATTTTCTCCAGGCAGAACTGGCCAGTCGTGTTAGTCAGCATATCGCAAGCGACGCCTTCAAGGGCGCCAACAATATATCGGGCTCCGTCACGCCGGTCCTTCCAATCGAGGACGTTCTTGGAACGGCCAATGAAACGGTCCGCTTAAATCGGAATGTACTTCGTCAGATTGCAGAGGTCTTCAAAGTCAGCCTCAGCAGTGAGCAGGCAAAGTTGCCAGAAATGTTCGTGGTGCATTTGGACGTTGGCGCTCAAACGGGGGCCTACAGTATTCGTCTGGCAGATGTTCGCGGCCTTGGCGGCAAGGATTTGGAGCTGGCGTTCAACGACTACGCGCGCATAGAGATCGCGAAGCGGATCGAAATGCTGACGCGCGCAATCGCCATTACAGGCTCGACACCCAGCGTTATTCAGCTTTCCGGAAAAACCTCCTATTTGCCGGTTGTTCATACGGTGTTGGCGGAAGCCTTCGGAGGGATAGAAATCGAGCGTGCCCCAGATCCCAAGGAGTGTGTCGCCAAAGGCGCCTGCCTGATGCGCGCCATGCGGCGAGGTGTGGCAATTGAGTTTGACCTCGATACGCCGGTCCTGACCTCAACCATCGGCGCGTACGCTCTTTCCAGTTCGTATTTTCAGCCCATTTTGAAGGTGGGGGAAAAAGTCCCGGCGGAAGGCCTGCAGAAAGTGCTGCCTCAAGCGTGGGACGGCCGCAATCCCGTCGTGCTTTGGGAAGATCTCAACGGCGCTGAAGAAGACGTGCCAGACTACGCTGCGGCTGAAAAGCTCAGCAGACTTGGTGTTTGGGCTCCGGAAAGCTGGCAAAACGTCTCTGCGGATTCAGTCTGGGACATCAGAATTTCGTTGCGGAATTTCGAACTCGAAGTCGCGGCCGTTGGACCGGACGATGAGCTCGTATCGATGCGCCAGCTCTAGCGGGGGAGGGATACCGTTGGATCGAATTATGCTAGCAGACGCCGTGATCTGTGTAGGGTTTGTCGCCGCGGCCTTCTTGGTTGTTTATAACTACGTATTGCCCGGCCTCACGGCAAAGAGGTCCAGCCGTAAAGTATCTCGTAGTGTATCCACTGGCCGCAAGACGCGCGCTCCAAAGATGTGTGATGGGCAAGCCCCGCAAACGGCAGCTACCAGCGAATGCCCCCGAGATGCCTTTCTTTCTCTGAGTGCGGGCTTAGCTCGGTTCATTGCCGTCGCAGACCGATGGCTGATGCCGCAATGGTTGCTCCGGGCCGAGAAGTTCTTGGATGCCTCCCGGCAATGGCAAGAACTGGCCGCTCAGTTTACGCGCCTAATCCCCGGGCAAGAGGTTGTCTCTGGATTGGCAGATAAAGTTAAAAAGGGCACGCTGATAGCCCAACGCGGCGGTCTGATAGAGGATCGCAAGGAATCTGCGGAAGCTGACATCATTGCGATCATCGAGCTTGCCGTCAAAAACTCCGATCTCTATTTCGACCATTTTCAAAGGAACCTAGCGTTGCAGACGGCCCTGCGCAGCATGGCTGACTCGGCGCGCGTCCAGTTCATCGCGCCTCGCGCGAACGAGCGCTACACCGATTCTCAGGGAGTCACGAGGACGGTCAGAGCCCTGAAATGCCGGGGACTTCGCTACGTCGGCAGCGGAGCAGGGGGGGCGGGCTCATTAATTTGTGAGCCAATCATTGAAGAGATCCAGATTTGACTGGATGTGAGAGCGATGCAATGGCGCAGTAGAATTCAGCTCTGCTTCCTGTGTTTCGTATTGGCTGCTTGCGGTCGCAGCGGCTCCCAGCACGCCTCCAATTTGACCGCCACACAGATCGCCGATCGCGCCCGCCCGGCCACCGTAGAGGTGGTCGTCGAGTTCAAGGCGGAAAGCGATTTGGCTGTACCGCACATAGATGCTTTGAAGCTTGTGAGCGATCTTGTGGCCAGCTTCGGTGATAGAAAGCCAGAAACGGAAGACGCACTCTCCGCTCTGCTGGAGCTTTTCCTTCGAAATCCAGATGCCTATTTGGCGGCCGGCGAAACGCGAAAAGTTAGCAGCTCCTTTTTGAGCCAGGGCTCGGGATTTATAGTTACACCGAACGGTTATGTCCTGACCAACGCCCATGTGGTGCAGCCCTCCGACGCCGATCTCAAAGAGGCTGCGCTCGACTCCCTGGCGGATCTTGTCAAAGCACAGACAGATGAGATCAACGCTTTGATTGCGCGGATTATGCCGGGTTATCAGCTTGATACCGAGGGGAGCAGAAAGTTTGCCCTGGTCTTGCTTGAAAACGACATTGCGCGCAGCAAGTTTCAGTTTACCCGTGAAGTCGGCATAATAATGCCTAATGCGCAAAGCGCTGACGCACGGCATATCAAACTTCTCCCTTGCGATGTCATCAAGATCGGCGAACCAACGCCGGGTATGGATGTCGCTGTTTTGAAGGCACCAGACGGCGAATACCCCACGGTGCCGTTGAGCCCTGGGCTTAACGAAAGCGGAGTGCGTCCGGGTGCCGACATCTATGTAATGGGCTACCCGGGCAAGGTCGCCTTTCAACCTCTTTTCAAAACCGAATCCCACATTCAGCCTTCGTTGACCGTTGGACATGTCAGCGGCATTCAAGACACCGCGGGCGGCTGGCAGGACATTCAGATGGATGCGGCGATCAATCCGGGAAATAGCGGTGGCCCGGTTTTCAATGCGCGGGGCGAAGTGGTTGGTCTCGCCACGTTCCAGATGAAGGAAACGCAAGGCGTGAATTTCGCCATCGCGATTGATTTGGCAAGGAATTTCCTAAACGCAGTTGGTGTCCAACCAAGCCAAAGTCGGTTCACGGAAAGATACACTGAAGCGCTTCAGGAATACGAACGCGGTGGGCATGGCCGTGCTCTCATCCTGTTTCGCAATCTCGCCGTATCTTATCCTGGTATCGGTGCGCCGAGAGAATTCGTCAGCGAACTGACAGCTTCCGGGCCGGGGGCGGGACGTCGGGCCTCGTATGCACAGAGCCGCCCATCTGGCGCCTTTCAAAGGCCTGCTTCACAGGCAGAGCCTTCGACGCGTACACGATCACGCCATTTTGGCTCCTTTCTTTTCATCGCAGTGATAGTGGCGGTCGCGCTTATCTCCGGCATCGTCTTGCTCGTCACTGCAAGTCGCCAATAGGCCAATCTCAAATAGGGGCGTCGAAGATGGACCGGCTGTATCGATTTCGGGTTAGCGGTGAGGCGAGGTCGGATATCTGGTCGGCGATTGATGAAGGCAACGGCTCCAGCGTTTACCTCCTACGGCTAGGGCGGGAGGGTAAGTCCCGTGAGCAACAGGGCATAGTTGAGGCGCTAGCCGAGAAAAGTGGCCGCGAATATTTCACCGACCATGGTGAAATCTATGTTGTCTGCGACACTGCGCAGGAAGCGGCAATGCTTCAGGAGCAAGGGCGCGAACCCTTGCCTCCTCCGATAGATGCTCCGAAGCCCTTCCCGCTCTTAGCGGTTTCAGGCATCGCAGCTTTTCTCATCTTGGCCGCGATTATTTTGGTTGCCGCTAATCCCACTATCTCGCCGGCCGAACGTTCGGCGTGGGAGACGGCCAGCCAAAGCAATACCATCTCCTCGTATGAAACCTATATTGGCTCCTATCCCAAGGGCTATTTTCGCCAGAAGGCCGATGCCGGAATTTCCAATCGCCGCAGTCTTATAGAAAGCGCGTGGGAGACGGCTCAGTCTGTCGGCACGGTCGCGGCGATGCAGGAGTTTCTCGATAAGTATGCTGCGGAAGGACTTCACGAATCGGAGGCACGCCAGCGCCTGGCTACGTTGAAAGACGAGGCCGAGCGTCGCCGAAAAGAGCGCGAAGCCGAGGATCAAAAGCGTGAGGCTGAAAGACAGGAGAGGGAATTGGCCGAACAGCGCGAAAGAGAGCGCGCTGCCGAATTGGACGCCGAAGCGCATAGCTCCTATTTGAAGGCCATAGGAACCCCAAGAAAGGCCAATTACGAAGAGTTTCTGCAGCGATACGGAAATTCTAATTATGCCGATGATGTGCGTAGGCGTCTGGCCCGCTGCCACATCGAAAGTAATCCGCAATATTTCACGTCACGCCAACCGCTGCAGACCAACAATTCCGGCTACGCGATGGTCCCCTCATCAGCGTGTCAGTTGGCAGCAAATTTTGCCGCCGTCGCTCTGCGAAATTCCTGCCAAGGCGCTTTGGAAAACGGGCGCGTTCTTAATACCCAAGTGCGGCCAGAGTGGTTTGGGGGCTACACCTGCTATGCGTCGGCCGCGGCGGATTGCATCATAACAACATCCTCCATGAAGGAAACAGAGGTGTGCCCCTAAACGCGCGATTCCGCTCGCCAGATGGTTTGAACGGTTGCGTTGCGTTTGGTCTGACGGGCAAAGGAGAATTATTTATGCCACGGCATCTTTACCGCTTCCGGATTGTAGGTGAGGCGCAGAATGGCGATTTGCGCGCTATAGACGCAGCTCGCGATACTGTTGTGCATCTAATTCGTATTCCGGTTGACAAAATTGCGGAAGACAACACTGCACCGGCCGTGGCCCAGAAGATTGAAGTAGAAACTGGCTGCGAAGCTTTCAGCAGCGGTGACGTCTATATTGTTGCCGAGAATGCTGCAAAGAGGCCGGACATACTGCGTATATGCGATAAGTATGGGTTAATACGTCCCGAGCCCGTAAAAACAGAGATAGGGGCAAACAATATATCGTCCAACAAAAAGACGTCGGGTTCTGATTGGAATGTGTTTTTTGGTGCGATTTGCGTGGTTGGCCTGGTTGTTCTCCTGATTTATCTGGGCCAGTCTGAGCAACCACGGCCCAATAGCGGAGCCGCACCTACCTCGTTGTCCATGAGGACGGACACCACCATAGACAAATCGAGACAATCCGGGAATGTGGTGACACCAGCGCAATCGCAGCTGCCGAGGTCCACTCCGGAAAAAGTCGCACCGGCACCGGTCGGTGTAATCCGTGGCGAAGTAGAACAGATACATTATGGTACAAGTGCGATAACCGTTGCTGGCCGGATGATCCGTCTGTACGGAATCGGTCCCTTCTCGTTCACTGATAGCAGTGGTCTCTTTGCCTATTGGTCGACACACAATTTTCCAGTGAGCTGTGTTTCTCAATCGCGGATTTCATATCGCTGTACATATTTCGATAAAAAGCGCGGCGAGCGGGATTTTTCGCGAGTTGTTGTCCGATTTGGTGCCGCACGCGCCGCTCCAAACGCTCCCAAATATCTGAAGCAAGATGAAAGGTTCGCACGGAGTAATGGAATGGGAGAGGCAGACTGATGGATGTACGGAAAAATGTGCGGTGGATTGGTGTATCACCTTCGGTCCTCATTGCCTTGGTGCTTGGAGGCTGCGCGGTAAATACCCAAAGCATTCCATATTACGAACAGCAAAACATACTGACGGTAATCGGTAACGGATCTGTGGAGCTTAACTGCACTCTGGCCTGCGCCGGACAATACGGTTGGAACAGAATCGAGCTGCGGAGAAACTACGACACCGGAAACTGGAGAAATCTGGCATTAATGATTGTCAGATTGAACCATCGCGACGACCAATCGTATTTCTATTTGGGAAGAGCCGCCGAGGGCTTGGGCGCATTCGAGGCGGCATTGGTTTACTACAATAAGTCACTGGCTATTACCCAGAATCAAGCGGCGGGTACCCCGTGTGGAGGGAGCCTTGATGTTTGTGACGGATTTTCGTTTCCGCGCGATGCGCTGTACCGGATCAATGTGGTAAACCAAATTTTGGCCGAACGGCGAGCGGTCCCGGCGAGTGTTCCGGGAAAAACTCCTCCGCCAACGAAGCCTGCACCAGCAAAGGCAAAGAAGACAAAGGTGCCAAAACAAAAGCCATCTGACGATGATATTGTTGGATACTGATAGTCCGGGCGATTGACCGAATTTCATTGTCACTAGCAGAGCATTTTGTGATCTCCTTCGTGCATGTCGAGAGTAGCCGTTTCAGGACTTGCGAAAGTGCAACTTCGACGGCTCATTCCCATTTGCTGATCTGCACGTCTTGGAGAGACCGATAGGTCGGTTTGGCGATCAGATTGATTTTGAAGTTGGGGCGTTATTGTTTGTTTCGAGCCGGTTGATCTCGGCTGCCCCGTCTATGGTTGGTGGACTGGAAATGCCGACTGCGCGGGAACAACTGCCGCAAATTCGTGATGGTGTCGGAGGATCGGTCTCGAGCGCCAATATGCTTGCGCAGCAAAATCCCAGGCTGCTTCCGCAAGTCTGACCACGAACAGCCGGGTGTCGTTGCGCTTCAGGGTGTGCTGGAATTTCGGCAGGTTTTTCGGCTCCGGCGCCGAAAGATGCCCGTGCTTGACCGGCTTGGGGGGCTTTCGGATCGGTATTGGGTTGCCCTCTGCCCGCACTGGTCACCACGGCATAGTGGAAGATTTGGCCGCAATACTGCCCGGCGGCCGGCGCATTACCCGTACCGCGGCTCTCGATCTCTCAGAGGGCATCCAAGAGGGCAAGGGGCGTGATGCCAGCCACTGGGCAACGGAATGCCAGTCACCGGGAAAATGTCGGCCTCCAGCCTGCGCAGGATGTCCTGGCCAAGAATCCGGCAAGGGGCGTTTCCGGCGAGACACTACGGTCGGGGCTTTTTCGCTCCTACCGAATCGGTATTCAGCTGCGAGTAGCGTGCGCTGGTCGGCACCACCTCGAGGTATCAAGGCGATCATGCGGCCTTTGTAGCCGAGCCGCTCCAGCGCCTTCAGGATGGTGTTGTTGCTCATGTGGCGGCGCGGTTTGGTCGGGCTGGGGGCGGGCGCCTTTGCAGGCCGCATCGGTCAGAGGCATTGGGGGTATATCCGCACTTCGATTTTCGAAATGTGCCCCCCAAATATACCCCCCAGCGGCTCGGGATGCGGGGAGCCGTCATTGGGCGGCACAGCGCAGAATTTGCCTGATTTTGTGGGGTCTGAAGATCTTGTGGGAGGCTGTGAAGCAGCCTGAAAAGAAAAGCTGGCGGACCGGAGGGAGCCATAAGTTTGACTTAATAGCAAGAAAACCAAAGAAATTTCAACTTTTGAATTTTTGAGATGCCCCCACATTTGCCGCCAAATTTTGCTCAGGATTTTTGTCGTGATCTCGGCGAGATGAACCGATCAGGCTTCTCACTTTAGGCATCCAAGCATGCCACTCCATTTCCCTCGTCCCAATGTAAAAGGAGGCGATACTATGCTATAGTATCCGCCAATTGTGAGGAGCTGCTATGCCGAGTGAAGCGAAGCTGAGTGTCACCCTGACCGAAGAGATGGCGGCCATGATCGGTCGGGCCGTCGAGTCCGGCGACTATGCGAGCGCAAGCGAAGTCGTTCGCGAAGCCCTGCGAACTTGGAAGGTACAGCGCGGCCAAGCCGAGCAAGAACGCGCACTGCTGCGCGACGTGATTGCCCGAAGCATTGCCAGCGGCAATGTCGGGGAGGTCTCGGCGGAGACCATCAAAGCAGAGGGCAGGGCGCTACTTGCAGCTCGTCGCTCTGCGGAGAAGGCCAAGACATGAAGCGAGCGACGCTCACAGCCGATGCCAAACGTGAGCTGCAGGAAATCTGGGTGCTCATCGCCCTAGACAATGAGCCCGCCGCAGATCGCATCATTGATCGGCTGTACGACGCGTTTTCCAAGTTGGCCGAGTATCCTAACTTCGGCCCCGCCGAGTCCGACCTTGGGCCGCTTGTGCGTTCTTGGCCCGTCAGCCGTTACATGGTCTATTACCGTCCGATCGACGGTGGCGTTGAAATCCTGCACATCTACGACGGCGCGCGGGATATTCCTTCGTTATTTCGATAGGAACCACACTTTCGGAGATGGCTTGGAAGATCGGGAGCGACCGAGAACCATATGCTGAAATTTTCAACAGTCGTTGAAGACTGTAGCGGCTCTATTCTCGTAACGCTCCAATGAGAGAATGATCACCCAGAGGTCTGTTTTGCACTTAGGCCCGTGGCCCCGTTTCCGGCCCGGCTCTGCTATACTCTGAGTCTCCCGCCACGCGCGTTCCTTTCCCGAATTTGGCATGCCACGTTATGAGCAAACCCACTAAGATACCGCCATCGACTCCCAGCGAAATTCTGCGGCAGCGCTTGGTCCAGCTGGACGCGACTAAGGACGGGTTCGAAGGCTTGATCGCGGCACTGGTGAGCGCTGCGACGGCGGGGCAAATGCGGCTGATGTCGTCCGGCGACCAGAAAGGCGTTGACGCCCTGTCTGATCCGTCGAACACCAGCGCCCGGCGCGCCATGCAGGCAAAGCGCTATGAAAAAGGCACAGGCTTTAATCTCAACACGCTTCTGGGCGAAATGGTGCGTGCCGAAAGCGCTTATCCCGATATCGACACATGGGTGATGGCCAGCACCAAGGCACTCAATGGCAAAGAGGCCCAGGAACTGACGGAACACGCGCATGGTCTAGGCTGGAGCTTCATCGCCCTAGACTGGGGTGCGGCGTCCGGTTTACCTCGTCTCGCTGCGCTGTGCGCCGCCTATCCGGATATCACGATCAAAGCGCTGCCAGGGGCAGACATCCAGCGGGCCTTGAATGCCATCAAGGCCGACTCCTTCTTCGAAGTGGTGAGCACGGCCGTGCTGGCCGATTTGCGCTCGGAGGAGGTTGGTCTCCGCGCGGCGGCCAAACACACTCACATCGTGCTCGACCAAATTTACCGCGACCCTGTGCTGGCGCGGAGGCTTGCTGGTCCTTCGCCGGTCCTGCTAGCGGAAGCGCCGCCAGTAGCGCGGCCGGGACTGAGCCAGGGGCTGCAAAACTGGTGGAGTGGCGACAAGCGGATCGTCGGGCTTATTGGCGACGAAGGCACCGGCAAGACTTGGCAGGGCTTGCAGTTCATGCGCGGGTTAGCCTCGGTCTCGACACCCCCCGTAGTAGTCGTGATCAAATCCAAGCGGGCGGAAGAAGCCAAGAACGGCTATGACGCTGTTATCGAAACTCTCGCCGACATGTTCGCCTCATCCTACACCAAGGTGGCGGATCCAAAGCTATTCTGGCAACGCCGCGTGCGTCGCTGGGCGAAGTCCGACGACAAGTCGGTCAAGGTCTTGGTCTTGGTCGACGGTCTCGATGAGCTTGACCCATTCGACTGGGTTGAGTGGCTGGCGCCCCTTCTCAGCAGTGACGTGGCCTCGCTCTTCCGCATTGTTCTTGCCTGCCGCTCTTACGACTGGAGCAACCGTCTCGCTATCGCGCAGAGCTATAGCGACATGCTGAATACAATTGCGGTGCCCAAATTCGAGAAAGAGGAGCGCGACGCCTATCTGGTGGCCCGCGGCATCGATATTGCCCTGGTCTCGGACAAGGTGTTGGACGCTGCTCTGCACCCGCGCACTGCCTACCATCTCACGCGCATGGCGAAGAATTTGCCCGATCTCAGCCGCATCACCCGTGAGCAGTTGCTGCTGCGCGACTTCCAAAACCGCTGGCACGTTAAGGGCGGCATAATGACGGGGGAGGATTTTCGCACGCTGGTTCAGAACATGGCCAAGCAAGCGCAGGACGCCGCCCTGCATCAGAAGGCCTTCAGCATGACCAAGGGTGCGGTTCTGGAGGAAGTGCAGGACATCACTGGCTATGACAAGAGCAAAATGCGTACCGTGCTCAGCGACTTGCTATCGAGTGCCTGGTGCCAAACCAGTGGTGCTAATCCCACAAAGCTGGAGTTTCGCGACGAACATTTGCCCGATGCAGTCGGCATGGCGCTTGCCTCCGAGATTATAGGTAAGGACGTCGGTGAAGCCGAAAAACATTTGGAACGCTTCCTGGAACCTTGGGGCGCGGACGACATCCTGGAGCCAATCCTGCGGACTTGCGCCACCACGTTGATGATCGAACCCACGGTCGGTGACGGGCTGTGCGCTATGATCTTGAAGCGCTGGTTTAAGGTCCCGTTTCACAACGACGCGGGGCAGGACTTCTGGCGTCGGGTGCACATCTTCCGTCCGACTTTGATGCTGGATTTTGCTGAGGAGAACGGTCGGAATCACCGTAACTGGCTGGTCGAGTGGGGCATCGCCAATCTGTGGGAAGACCATCCCGAGGCGCGCCAGATAGTGGAAGATCGCCTTCGGCAGTGGCTCATTCAGTCTCTGCTGCCCAAGCACCGCAAACAGGACAATGCTGACTTTGAACGTTACATGAACCGTGAGCGCCGTTGGCAGCTCGGGCGTGCGGCGGTCCTGCAACGCAACGGCCTGACGCAATGGCACCAAGCGCTGACGACCGAACCGAAATCTGATGAATCCTATCTGCCGACGTTGGCAGTGCGCACAATGAGTTTTCTGCCGAGGCTTCCAATGTTGCCGTTGATTAGGGAGTGGGCCCTGACCACCGCCGCCGCCGGTCATAGCGATATCCGGGATAACATGGCGGCGTTGGTACGCTATAACAAAATTGACTATGGCGCCGTCCTCATCCCATTGCGTGCTTGCGCAAACGAACTACGGGCCAAAGTTGGCCTGGGTGTCGGGCGTCGGGCTGCGGCCGCCCTGCTGCATTTAACTGGCTTGGAGGAAGACGCAGTTGCGGCCGATGCACTCTCCCGGCCGGACCGCCCTCAGTCCGGCACTATGCTCAAAATCAGCGATGGTGAGATCGGTGTTACACCGGATGGCCTAGCCAATTGCAAAAATTTGATGGCCGCGCTGGAGCCATTCGCCGGTGATCCGCACATGCGGCTATCTCCTGCGCTGCGGGCTGCGCTGCAGCCTATGGTGACAGACCTGGTGATGAGGCCCGATGTCCTGCGGAATTCTGCCAGTCACAGGCGCGCTGTTGTTCGCTGGTTCAAAGATGATCTGCGCGCGGCTGTAGCCGCACAGTTGCTGGCGCCACTGCCCACAGCGGTGACGGAGGCCGATGCGCGCGGGAACTTGCGCGAGTTGGGTTTATTGGCGGTTCCTGGCCTGGACGAAGCCGAGCGGGGCGCCGTGGGAGAAAATTTCGCTAAGGGCGTTGAGCCTGATGGAACGGGGTGGCCGATCGCGATTGCGTACCAGCTCTCCGCATTACCCGCACCCGATCAAATTGCCCTGGTGGTGAGGACGCCGCGGGAACATCTGCCTAAAGACTTTGGATATCTGTTGCGGCCTCCCACGCGAGATGACGTCGAGGCTCTGGCTCATTCAATCGATTTTACCGCGTCCAGCGATGATACTCAGCTGCGCCTGCAACTACTGTGCGGTCTGATCGAGCGTCACAACATAGAAGGCCTGGGTGCCAAACTGGACTGGATTACGGCCTTCCAACACATCGACCGGACTATCGCCACTAACGCGATGGAGGTGGCGCTCGCCCTCGACAAGGCTGGCGCTGCGGTAGCCTTGAAGGAAGCTGATTGGACATACAAAAGCGCGATCGCTCCACAAGAGCGCTTCATGGGATCGAATCTGCTTGCCGCTCTACCCGATTCCGAATTCCCGACGGTACTGGCGCGATTGCAGCCCGAGGCGCTGGTATACCTCTACTACGACCGGGCCAACCTGCGTCCGGTTCTGACTGCGCCGATTCTGGACTGGCTGAAGGATGAGTTTCTCACCCGTCGCACGTCGCATTCAATCGGCGGTCAATACATGGTGTACTCTAGACGTAACGATTTTTATGCTAGTTTCTATGCCGATCAGGGTGACGCCGTGGATGCCGTCCTGCAACATGTTTTTGCGGATAGAGCCACCCGACGCAATATTACTTTCAGCGACGTGACCAGCCCCGGATGGCCGTTATTGCGTGCTGCTGGTAACCGCCACCCTGATCTCGCTGCGCAGTGGTGGGTAAGCGCCCTAGAAGATAATCGCGGCTCCTATATCGGGAATGCGGAGACTTATCCTGCTAGGCTGGTGCCAAACCCAACAACCGAAGGCATGCGTCGAGAAATGCTTAGGCGCGCTGACACGGATGACTGCATGTTCCGTGCGGCGGTCGCTCTGCAGAGCGGCGGCCATCAGGCGACGTTGATTGCCGAGGCGCAACACTGTTGGCATTCGACCCTGGCCGTCGAGAAGGCGCGAGCGCTCGTGATTGCTGCTTTTCTGTGCGAAAGTGCAGAAGCAAACGCCTTGTGGGACACGTTGCAGCGCCCTGTGGCCGGGTGGCTTTCGGGTATCTACGACAAGACGCAGCGGATTTTCCGGGAAGGTTCCCAGGCGCGGCATTGGGCAAGAGTGGTTTCGCAATCCAGCGACGTGGCGGAGATTTGGACGGCCTATCTTCTTCTGCTGGATACCGTGGATGATCGGCTGTTTATAGATCCTCCGGCGTTTGATGTCCCCACGAAGAGCTGGAAGGCGCATTGGTTGGACTATCTGCTGGAACAGCGTACTGCTGCGCGCAGCGAAAACCAAAAATCCTGGAAAGATGGACAACTGCTGTCGCCAAAGGTTAGCGACATGGTGTACCTCGATTAACCCGATAACAGCGCTATTTCATCTGTGGGCCCGGCGAAAGACAGAAGTGCGACCAGGCTGCGCGTTATCTTCTCGGCAGGAAGTCGTCACTTCTAAAGAATGCGCCAAATCACCGGCTATCCAGTTGGACCGGGCTCTGACGGGCACCGGCCTTATGTGAACGGTGTGTTGGCTGCGGAGTTTTCCAAATAATGAGTTGGGTCGATAATCCAACGGTTAATAGCTGTTTCGTGCCATCCACGACCATGCATGCTGATTGCCACTTGAGCCGGGAAAGTGCCGTCTTTCATTTTGCGGTAAATCGTCGAACGGCTAAGGCCGGTGCGTTGGAGGACGGTTCGCATCCGTAGGATTCGTTCGGGTTCGGGCATGTCGTAATCCCGTGGCAGTTTGGTTGGGTTCTCGTCCATATGATGTTGGTGATTGCCGATCTTCAAGGGACCTCTATGCGCATTGGCGGCGGATGCGTGCCCATGTCGGTGATTGGCGGCATAAAGGCGGTACCCGTCGTGCGTTGGCGTTTGGTTTTGAGGGCGCTGTCGACCCGCTAATGCTTCCTCGGCTACTCCGATATCTCTGCCAAATTGCGCCGTCGATCCGATCCCAAGCCCCTGTCTGTTTCCCGGGCTCTGTCAAGGCCGCAAGCCGCCGTGCGGTGGCGCGAAGCGCCAGCCTTGACTGGGTTTGGGAACGGACAATTCGGCAGGATCGGATCGACGGCAGTGCGTGATCTTTCGGATAACGTTGGGGATTGGCGGTGTCTGATTTGGCGCAGCAGAGTGTCGCGGTGTTTTTCTATTGTTTCCCACCGACTTTTCCTTCCTTGGTCTCAGCCTCGCTGCGAAACGCGCGGCTTCCTCGTCGCTGCCATAATGCCATTATCTGCTCGCGATTTCCGCTTTGAACAGTGAGGACGAGTTCGAGAAACGCGCCATAGAGCGCCGTCCGGTCGTCTTTTGTAATTTCGACCAGCCCGGATTTGACCACAAGCCCGCCGAGTTCGATGAGATGCCGGGTTCGTTCGCGCCGTTTCACGACCCAGTCTCGCGTATCAACTCTTGCCTGCTCCGCTTCGAGGCGACGCAAAGATGTTGTCGCTCGTTTGAGCGCTTTCCGGTTGGCTTGCATCTGCACTCTTAGCGGCTTTTGCCTTCCGAAAGAACTCTATCCCCGCTCTCTTCCAGGCCTGCTTCTGTGCTGTGTCGGCGGATTGAACCGTTGCGATCAACGCTCCGGCTAAGGTTTCTATGTCGAGCGCGTCGGCGCCGGTTGCAACGATCAGATCACCGAGTTGTTTGCGTTTGTTCTCTTTGAGGGCCTTGGTCTTTTCGGTGAGGGTCTTGAGCGCGGCATCGAAATCGCGAGGTTTGCGCAAGGTGGGCTCCGTCATTTTCTGGTGTCCGAATAATAACGCGAGCCCTTCTCGAACGCGCCATTGAGCGTGAGACAGTCTGGTACAAAGCGATCCCTCACGGGAATTTTTCTCGTGAGGGCGCGCTTATACGTCGTGCCGACGTGCGCTTCGAAGCGTATCTGAGTGGCTATGGCGATCTACCACTTCTCGGCCAAAGTCATCAGTCGTGCGAACGGATCGAGCGCGCTGGCCTCGGCTGCCTACCGCTCGGCGGGGCGGCTCTATGATGAGCGCCTCGATCGTCATCACGATTTTACCGGCAAGTCTGGCGTCGTCCATTCCGAGGTGTTGACGCCGGAGAATGTGCCCGCCGAGCTCCATGACAGAGAGCAGCTCTGGAATGCGGTTGAGGCGGGCGAGAGGCGGCGTGATGCCCAACTTGCCCGAGAGATTGAGTTCGCCATTCCGCGCGAGCTTAATCAATCTCAGGGGATCGAGCTCGCGCGGGACTTCGTCCGAGACGAGCTCGTCTCCCGCGGCATGATCGCTGACCTCAATGTGCATTGGGATATTGGTGCGGATGGTCAGGCCAAACCCCACGCCCATGTCATGTTGACCATGCGCAGCGTCGACGAGACCGGGTTTGGCGCCAAGGTTCGCGAGTGGAACCGCAGTGAACTTTTGGAGCGTTGGCGCGAAGCCTGGGGTACCCATGTCAATCAGCGCTTGCGGGAACTGGGGATCGACGCCCGGATCGATCACCGCTCCTTCGAAGACCAAAGCATTGATCTTGAACCCCAGCACAAGATCGGCCCGGCCGCGGCGCGGATGGCCGGAGATGGGCTGCAATCGGAGCGGCTCGACGATCACCGTCAAATTGCTCGGGAGAATGGCGAAAAGATCATCGCCAATCCATCCATTGCCCTGGATGCCATTACCCATGGACAGGCGACCTTCACCCGGAGGGATTTGGCGATGTTTGCCCATCGCCATTCTTATGGACTGGAGCAGTTCAATGGCGTCATGGCGGCGGTGGAAGCCTCCCCGGAATTGGTCCGTCTTAGGAGAGACGGCCACGGGGAAGAACGGTTCACCAGCCGGGACATGGTTCAGATCGAAGAGCGACTTCGCCGCTCGGCCGATCGTCTGGTCGGACGAGAGCACCACGAAGTCTCGGAGTATGCCCGGGATCGGGCATTGGTGTCCGCGGAGAAGCGGGGTCTGGTGCTGTCCGGCGAGCAGCGACGAGCCCTCCTCCATATTACGGATGGGCGCGATCTCGGCCTTGTCATTGGCTACGCCGGAACTGGCAAGTCGGCCATGTTGGGTGTGGCCAAAGAGGCTTGGGAATATGCCGGGTTTGAGGTTCGCGGCATTGCACTCTCCGGTATCGCCGCCGAGAACCTGGAAAGTGGTTCCGGAATAACCTCCCGCACCATTGCCAGTCTGGAACACCAATGGGCGCAAGGCCGAGAGATTTTGGGCTCCAATCATGTGTTGGTGATCGATGAAGCCGGCATGGTCGGTTCGCGGCAATTGGAGCGGGTTCTCTCCGAAGCCGAGCGCCGGGGCGCCAAAGTGGTTTTGGTTGGCGACCCTGAGCAGCTTCAGGCGATCGAGGCCGGTGCAGCCTTCCGGTCCTTGAGTGAGCGCCACCCGCATGTCGAGATCACCGACATCCGCCGCCAACGGGAGGCTTGGCAGCGTGATGCCACAAGGCATTTGGCGACCGGGCGGACCGACGAAGCCCTCGACGTTTACCAGGGGCACGGCATGGTCCATGCCGAGCAAACCCGCGACGAGGCCCGAGCCAAGCTCGTCGAAACCTGGGATCGGGACCGCCAAGCCGCTCCCGGAAAATCCCGCATCATCCTCACCCACACCAATGACGAGGTGCAAAGCCTCAATCAGTTGGCGCGGGAGAGGCTCCGGGCGGCGGGAGACTTGGGCGAAGATGTTGCCGTGACGGTCGAGCGCGGCAAGCGAGACTTCGCTTGCGGCGACCGGGTCATGATGCTCAAAAACGAGCGAAGCCTTGGCATCAAGAACGGCACGCTTGCCACGGTCGAACGGGTCACCTCCTCCCATATGGCCATCCGTTTGGATGACGGGCGAGAGGTCGGATTCGACTTCAAGGATTATAACCAGTTTGACCACGGCTATGCCGCCACCATCCACAAAGCCCAGGGCGTCACGGTGGACCGGGTACATGTATTGGCAACACCGGGTCTGGACCGTCACGCCTCTTACGTGGCGCTATCGCGCCATCGCGAGCGGGTAGACCTGCATTTGGGGCGTGACGACTTCGCCGACGATGCCAAGTTGGCCCGTACTCTGTCGCGCGAGCGGGCCAAGGATATGGCGAGCGACTACGGTAGAGATGCGCAAGCCCATGTTCGCGAAATCGAGCATGGTAGATCGAGCGACCTCGCAGCTGCGGATCAGCGCCGCTCTGCGGTAAAGCCGGAATTAGATCGAACGCCCGACGCCGAACAGCAGACAGCTGAGATCAAGCGCGGGGTGTTCGCGAGCTTCCGGCCGCCAATGCCGTCGCCGGATCGCGGAAGAGGTCCACAGCGAACCCCGGAGCGGGCGTCTCCCAATCCATTGGTCGGTGCGCCCGAACGGGCTGCCGAGCGAGATGCCGCCATTGGCCAATATGGCCGCGCGCGGACAGATATGGACCGCATGCGCGCCCGGCAACTGCCGGTGCTGCCGGAGCAGGAACGCGCCCTGGAAAAAGCGCGAAGCCGTCTTGATGCGATGCGGCCCAAGCTGGCGGCCGATATGGAAAGTGCGATCGCCCACGATCCCTCGCTGCTCTCCGATGCCGCCAAGGGGCAGACAAACCGGATCATCCGAGCGCTCCAAGCCGAGGCCGAAATCCGTACCAATCCCGCGCTGCGTGCCGACCGGTTTGTCGCGGAATGGCAAGGGCTCTCGAAGGCGCACAATCGGCTGGAACGGGCCTACGATTTTGAGGGCGCCAAAGCAGTACGCGCCAACATGGCGGGAATGGCGAAAGCCTTGGAGCGCGACCCGCAAGTCGAATCGATCCTGCGCAATCGGAAAATCGAACTGGGTCTCGGGAGTTCCTCAGGTCCCAGCATCGGCGCCGAGCTGATGGACCAGTTAGGCCGTGGCCGAAATCGGGGGCTTGGTTTGTGAACATGATCTGGAGATGACCATGACTGATGAACCCGAGGTTTTGTCCAACACAGTGGCGGAAACTCCAGCTATCCAAAGTTCGAAACCAGCTTCCGCCGAAGATCCCGCGGCAGCAGCATTCGAGGAATTGCGGAGAGAGGTGGCGATGGTTCATCGGGCCATGGCCGGTCTTGCCGCCGAACGCGCCACCATCCCCGATTACAGCGAAACGCTGGGACAGATTTTGCAGGCCTGCGCGGCAGCGGCGCGCAAGTTCAAAGAACTCAAAGAGCTACCAGCTCTGCACCTGACGCCGGAGATTATCGGTCGGCAAATTGACGATGCTGCGGAAGCTGCCCGGCACTCCAATCAATTTGTGCTGAATGATGCGAGCGCCGTTCTGCAACAAACAACTCGAGACCTGAACACTCATTTGCAGTCGGCGCGCAGTGCAAAGTCGCAGCGAATTTGGCTAGCCGCCACGGGCGCAGTGTGCCTCGCCGTCGGTGTGATCCTTGGGGCTGTTGCCGTGTCGCGCGCGGACAAGCCTCCTCCGGCCGATTATCGATCGCCTGAGGCAAAAGCGGCTGCGGTCCTTGGCATGGATCAAACCCAGGCTGGCGAACACCTGATCCAAATCTCAGCGCCCGCGCTGTGGCAGGATATTGTGCTTGGCAATCGCATTGTTACTGCCAACCGGCATGCACTGGAGCTTTGCACGAAAAACGCAGGCAAACAGCGCAAGCGTTGCGTGATCACAATGCCCGCGGCTGAACCATAACCGGTTCAATATCGCCGTCGATCCGATCCTGGCAGAAGTTCCGCTGCCCACGCCCTGTCAAGGCTGGCGCGTTGCGCCACCGCGGAGCGGCTCGCGGCCTTGACAGGGTGTGGGCAGCGGACAGGGGCTTGGGATCGGATCAACGGCCAGCTTTGGCTTCTGGAGATGAGTTCTGTAGTCGGGTGTCCCGCGCCAATCATGTCTGGTGAAAATTATTTTTGCCGGTTCCCGACAGCCCGAATGCATGCTCGCGTTCGCCGAGTTATCCCCCAACGCTCCGCGATACGCCATGAACAACAATAGCCCATCAGAGCTCGCATTGACTTCGATGGCGCACAGACGAACATCGTCCTCACGCTTTCGAGGACGCCTTATGCCGGAGCCCGAAAAGATTTTGCGGATACGAACAGTGCTGACGCGCACCGGACTTAGTCGCTCAACCATCTATCGCAAGATGAAGGATGGGACGTTTCCGAGCCAAGTCAGGATCAGCGAACATTGCCGCGGCTGGCGTGAATCTGCCATCAATAGCTGGATGGACCATCCGGAGTCATACCGGGAAGAAGCAAAAGTGGCTAAGGTTTCAGCGGCTTCGGATCCCGATCGATTTCACAGCTGACGAATTCTCTCACTCAGAGTCGCACCGTCGCCGCCGTAATCGCCCGGATACATTCTAGTGCGTCTCGTGGAATAGTCGCTCAGCGGCCTCATCCAAACTATCGATCTCGCATCGATTGAAGTGGACCCAGTTCTCCTCCCACGACAGCCGACCCTCGACGGTCACGTAAGAGCCGGGATCGTCCTCGAGGGCTCGCATAATGTCTTGCTTGTGAAACCACCGCATGTTTGCGGCGAGGACGTTCTCCAGAGTCTTACGCCACCCAGCCACGTCGCGAAAGCGCGGGTGCTCTCTGAGTCGTGCGAAGCCGCGCCATAGTTCGTCATTTCCGACTTGCAGGACAGGTGACGCGACGTCGAAGCGAGACGCCCATCGTTCAAGCAACCCCGAAAGGAGGGGGACTGCCGCTGGGGACGAAATTCGCTCTACCAAGTTGCAGAGGCTCTCGAAAAAGGCATCGTCGCCCAGCAAGAGATAGCGCTGTAGAATTGGCGCAAGCCTCTCGTCGAGAAGTGGTGCTGTCGCCTTAAGGCCGTCGAGGCGTCCGAGAAAGGGCAGTAGGGTGTCGGCTTCGGACTCAAGCGCTTGGTAGAGGCGATCGGCATCGCCCTGCGCGCCGAGACTAGCGATGAATTGCGCCCCGTAAGTGTTTATCCAGGGCCATCGCAAGCGCTCGCCATGCCAGGGCATAGGCAAGTCGAACCGGTTGGCAGCGGCAATGGCGGGGCGCATTCGTTCGGGAATGGACATGCCGCCAGTCGACGTCGATCTCTCTCGGCCCACAACATGCCCCGCGGCGGTGAACGTCATTATGGGTGTGAAGTGGACGACGCCTATCGGAGGATCGTTGGCCGGATCCGCCAAAGCGATGAGCTTCTGCACTTCCTCCCGGTCCAACCGCGAAAGCGCGATAGGTTGCCCTGCATCGATCCCTGAATCGAAGGCCCCACGAAGGGCGCGCACCGCCGCAGAATAATCGAGAAGCGGGTTTGGCATTGGCGTCGACGGCTTGGGAACCGGCGATGTGCTCGCCATGGTTCCCGAGTGGCGACGACCGGCTTCGATTTCATCGACTATCCGACCTAATATGGGCGCGCCGCCGCAGGGCGACGTGGCCAGAGCGCGGCGCAGCCGCGGGCACAGGTCGGGATCGTTGTCCCGCATCCAGCGTCTTTCTTGCAGACACTTGACCGATAGCCAAACCGAGGACGTGCTCGCTAGCACGCCTTCGATATCTTGAGCGCGACTGCAAAGGCGGAAGGCTCTAATGACTGCCGCGTGTAGAAGTGGCGTTTGAACTCTGTTCAGCAGTCGCTGAATACCTGCGGGCGATGGATCTTTCATCAAGCTCGTGTACAGCCATCGGGCCGCATCGGATGCCAACGGCAAGCTGCTTCTTGCGGACAGTTCACTCCACTGTTGCTCCAAGGCTGAAGCGATGAATGCGACAAAGTTCGCTTCACCGTCTGAGAGGAACCCTGACACGCCATTCTGCAGCATACCGCCGAGAGAGGCATGGACCTGCAGGTTGTCATCACAATCGATCGTCA
Source organism: Alphaproteobacteria bacterium (assembly GCA_023259375.1). Classification (GTDB taxonomy): domain Bacteria; phylum Pseudomonadota; class Alphaproteobacteria; order Micropepsales; family Micropepsaceae; genus Rhizomicrobium. Next base: position 8,924 of record JAHFQC010000015.1, on the reverse strand, counting down.
GCGGCGAGCCCTCCGACAAGACCATCGGGGCGATCATTTGAAGAGCCGCGGTGAAAGGTAAGCGGCCTGCCGCCCAGATGGCAGTGCGCCGAATTACCCAATGAACCGATGAGCCCGTCGCAAGTTTGACTAGCTGCGGGGCGAAGCCTTCGTCCCGTGTCCGCATCGCGACAATGCATTGCCACAGGGCGAGATCTGGCGAGGCCAACCCACCCGCCAGGTCGCTGGCCGACGTTGGGCCGCACGCGGTGAGCGCCTGAGCAAGAAGTGCGACGACTTTGGAGTCCGGCTCGACGGCGATTTGACGCCGGAGCACTTCAGCCGCGCGTTGGGAGCGACGGCGGGCCAGCCCAGCAGCGGAGGCGCTACGGACGGTCAGATCACTGTGCTGAACGCCTTGTATAAGAAGATCGGTGACGTCGGGCCACGCGGTTTCGGCAACCGCGATGAGACAGGACTTTAAAAACGGTGGCGGCAGCGAAGCCGCCAATGGCGATGCCAGCTCGGCTTGTAGTATCGGAACGCCGGCGACGAAGGGCCTTTTGACAAACAGCGGTATAAAAAACCGGTCCCAATCTGCGGCGAGAGGATCTCCTGGCAAGGCTGCCAGACGACTCCGTAGACATCCAAGATCCACGTCTAGGAAAAGGAGGACTGCTAGAGCGGCTTGACGACGAGCGGCCGGCGCGGACGGATCGAACAATATTCTCTCATATCGCCCAGCATCATAAGCTGTGGGTGCGAAGGCTGGCCCCAGGAGCGCGCAGTCTAGAGGGATCAGACCCGGTGCCAGGGGATCGACCAATGTCTCAAACGCTGGGTGACCGATAAAGAGCAGGACCCGCCAGGCGGTAACTTTGATCTCGGCTTCGCCACCATTCGTCCCTAGGATGTCGACGCAGAACGGGCGCAGCTGGTGCCGCGCCGCCCAGATGAGCGATCCAATAGGTCCGAACCCAAGCGATCGGGTCGCGATCATCGCCGATGCTGACATTTTCGGCAGCGCTGCCAGAAATTCTACTACATCTTCGCGTCGCTCGACCGTCAACTTCACCCCACTCCAGGGTGCATCGCGACGAGGCTCGTCGTGGGTCGGGCGCGCAAATATTTTAAAGGCCAATGCAAGCGCGGCACGCCCCCCGTCGCGTAGCAAGGCCGGTAACAGCAGACGCTGAACGTCGTCTTGCTGCGACTGCGCTAAACTAACAATCTCGGCCGTTGACGAACGGCGTTTGTAGCGGGCGGAGATCAAAAGCCACGTTAGGCCCTGTCGACGTTCCTCAGTATTTGCCGCCTGAGTGACCGTAAATACGAGAATGTCGTGGAAACGAGCGGGACTGAGTGCGAGGATCGCTTCCACCACGGGTCGCGCCCAATCATGGTCGCTAAAATAGCGAGATCGCTGCCGGGCCAGCAGATCCATGAGAAGACCATCCACGCCTTCTGAGGCGAGTTCCGATAGGATGGATGGAAGGAGATAAAAGTCAGCGATGCGCTCGGGTCGGGCGGCAAGACCAACAACCTCCTGCGCGGTGACCAGCGCCCGGCGGATCACGTAGCTGGCCAGACTGCGCCACGCCTCCCCTCGCAGGAACGTCTCTCGGCCAAGGAGATCCGCTTCGACAGAACGGCCCGCCTCGTCGAGATGGAATATCTGCGCGGCGATATCTCCCTGTCCGGCGTACCACTCCGCCAAGGCGCCGTGAGCGCTCTGGCGCACGGCTGGCGCAATACCAGTCTCCAGCCCTGCGCGAACGGTTTCGTGCATTTCCAGTAGGCCTTCGGCCTCGCTCCGAAGCAGGCCAAGATCAACCAGTGCCTTAATAGCAGCGCCGACATTTTCACGCGGGAAAGCCGCTTCAGCATCGCTCCGGCGAAATGGCAGAGCGAAGCAGACAAGATGCTCCGCCGCAGTTCTGGCGCCCGGCGCGAGTTGATCGAAACGGTTTTGCTCGGCAGCCGAAACCATATCCTCTGACGGTCTGCTCGCGATGGCGCGCATCGCATCCAGAGACGGCTGGCGGGCCAAGGCGTTGGCCAGTTGCGCATAAAGCCCCGCAGGCCGGCCCACTGTGACGCGATTGAAGATCTCCCACAGCGCGCTCCGGTCGGCGCCGAGGTGGTAATGACCCACCAGGCTTACGAACTCCTCCCAGCGGAAGCCGCGCATATTGATCGCGAGGATACCTGCACTCTCGATCTCGACTGGGCTCAATCCGCTGAAAGTGCTCTGCTGGTCAAACACTACGAGGCGGCAGGATCCCGGCGTCAAGGCGCGGGCAAACCGTCCCAGGTCTCGGCCGAATTGGGCGTTGCAGACCCCATCGGCCAGATCCAACAGCAACAGCACTGGCCGCGACAGGCCACTGCATATCTCCGCCAAGCGATCAATAACCGTTTCGTCGGCGGGCTTGCTCTCCACAGCGAGTCCGAACAGGTCGGGTATTCCCCGGCGCAAAAGGTGGAAGGAGACTCCAGACATCACGTCTCGAAATGCCGCGTCTGCCCGCACGCGGACGTAGATCGGGAGTCGACCCGGATCGTGGTCCTCCAACGCCGCCGCCGCCTGGGCGGCAAGCGTCGTCTTGCCGGACCCGGAGATGCCGACGACCTCGACGACCGTGGCGGCTCCAGGCTTGACCAATCCATCGATCAGGTCGGGTCTCAAAATCCCATCTGCGGGTGGAATTGGCGGCTCCGTCGCAGCGCTCATCTGAGGCCAGGCGCTGCGGAGCTGCGCTTCGAAACTCCGCCGATCGATCATCTCTCCCGGCCGTTTGGCGACATCGTTGATGAAGGATCGGAAATTACCGAACAGGTTGTGTTCCACGACCTCCGGCGACAGGCGATATTCACGCTGCAGTCGGTCTTTGAACCGCTGGCCCACCTCCGCCTCTGACCCATAATCGTCCAGAATTTCGATCCGGGCGAGCACTCCTGGAAGACGCTGGTCGATCGAGGCAACTCTCTCTTGATAGGCACGCACGACGTCGGCGTCAGCAGTTGCTGCGCTCAACATTTGGCTGTAGGTGGCGACTAGAAGATCACGCGCGTCATCGGCGTTAATGGGTGGGTTTTTGAAACGCCATTTGACAAGGGATCGACGCTTCCCTTTAGGAAGTTCGTCCAATGCCGCGGCGCGGGCCATCTGGTGGACTACCGACCAGTAGAGTCCCGTCTCTCGATCCGCCGCCGCACTCCCGGCTGCGACCAAGCGCCGAACCTGCGGCTGCACCGCATCCCCCAAAATCCAGGTCTGCTGACTGTTTGAGATCGCGAGCTGGACCAGGGCGTTTGGCAGGAGTTCTTGCGCGACCTCGGAAAGTCGCCAAGGTTGATTCTTCGGAACGCCCTGATCCGTCTCGCGCGGCTTCTTGACCTGAATGTGGTGGCGGTGGTCGCGGCCGTTCTCGGTCCAAACCAAATCCAAATCGTCCTTGCCTTCAGGCCGCGCCCGGGCGTTGCCAGGATGGCGGTCGAAGTGATCGAATAATTGGTCCAGAATGACGATCGCTTGGTAGTCGAAGCCGCTGATCGCAATCCGTCCGCCGGACATTATTTTCTCCCCGACGCGAACAAATCAACGTCCACGATGAAACAGCTTACCCCCGTGGTGGCGGCGATGTGAATTTCGGATTTCACTATATCGACGCTGAAAGTCGCTTAGTACTAAAGAAAATGGATTAAGACAGGCTAATCCGTTTTTTTGAAATTCCCAACAATCACCTTGCCTCTGTTCCCAACATCGTCGAGATAATTTGCCCAGGCTTGCATCATCTTGCGGCGATCATCGAGGTATTTGGTTCGGTCATAGGCCGCGTCCACCTTGTTGCGCGGCGCATGCGCAAGTTGGCGGTCGACGACCTCGTGAGGGTACTTCAGTTTCTCTTTTATTGTCGTCATCGCCAACGAACGGAAGCCATGGCCGGTCATCCGGCCTTTGTAGCCGAGCCGTTCCAGCGCCTTCAGGATGGTGTTGTTGCTCATATGCCGGCGTGGTTTGGTCGGGCTGGCAAACACCCACTGATACTTCCCGTTCATCGCCTGCAGTTCGCGAAGGATCGCGAGTGACTGCCGCGACAGGGGAACGATATGAGGTTTGCGCATTTTCATGCGCTCCGCAGGGATCGACCACCGAGCTTCTTCAAAATTGAATTCGTCCCAGGTGGCATTGATGAGTTCGCCGGTTCGCACGAAGGTGAGCAACATCAGCCGGATCGCAAGCCGGGTGAGGATGTATAGGCGGGCGTCGTTCCGGCTAAGCGCGTGCAAGAACTCCGGCAGGTCTTCCGGCTCAATCGACGAGTAGTGGCCATGTCGTACCGGCTTGAGGGCGCCTTTCAAGTCAGTGGTCGGATTGCGGTCGGCCCGGCCTGTCACCACGGCGTAGCGAAAGATCTGGCCGCAGTATTGTCCTACCCGGCGGGCCATCTCGCCCGCACCGCGGTTTTCGATCTTCCTAAGCATGTTTAGCACGACCAGCGGCGAGATATCGGCAACCGGGCGCTGGCCGATCACGGGGAAGACATCCATTTCCAGCCGGTGGAGAATGTCTTGGCAATAATTCGGCGTCCACTTCTCCCGGTTCCGCTCATGCCATTCGCGGGCGACGGCCTCGAAGGTGTTGGTCGCGTTTATCTCAGCAAGCTGGCGCCGATCCTGTTTGGCGGAGGAGGGATCGATTCCGTCTGCCAGCATTTTCTTGGCCACGGCCCTCTTTTCCCGGGCCTCGGCCAAGGAGGTTTCGGGGTAGATCCCGCAAGCCAGCCGTTTTTCTTTGCCCAGGAAGCGATATTTCAGCCGCCAGTACCGGCCGCCGTTGGGGGCGACCTCCAAATACAGGCCACCGCCGTCAGCCTTCTTATACGGCTTGTCCTTGGGGCGGGCACCTTTGCAGGCCGCGTCGGTGAGGGGCATGGGGGCATTTTTCCTCTGCCGGATTTCACAGATGCCCCCAAAAATGCCCCCAGCCGGTTGAGATGGCAGGAAACGTCCTTGGACGGCACGGTGCAGATTATGCCTGATTTTATTGGTTTTTTGAAGGTTTTGCAGGATGTCGTGAGACACCCTGGGAAGGAATTTTGGCGGAGCCGGAGGGATTCGAACCCTCGGTACAGCTTTACAACCGTACGACGGTTTAGCAAACCGTTGCCTTCAGCCACTCGGCCACAGCTCCGCACCAAACCGGGGGTCCCGGCTCGAAGCGCGTTCTTGCCTCACTTTGGCGTCCGCCTCAAGCCCGTCTGACGCGAAGCGATAAAAATACCCCAAGAAGAACAGTTGCCTAATCCTGGAATGCGCCTAACTCTTGCCAGGGCGCGACACTTTGTGCAGCCTGAATGTCGCAGGCGCCCACAAGGAGATGAGCCAATGCAGGTCATCGACATTCTTCGCCACAAGGGCCGGGACGTAGCTTCGCTTCCCGCCGACGCCAACGTTTCGGATGCTACCGTGATGCTCGCCGCCAAGCGCATCGGCGCCGTCGTGATCAAGGACGAGCGCGGCGGCGTCGCCGGGATCCTGTCGGAGCGCGACGTCGTCAAGGCGGTCGCCACCGAGAGCGTCAGGGCGCTGGCCCGGCCGGTGTCGGCCTTCATGACCCGCGCGGTGGCCACTTGCAGCGAGACCGACACCGTCGAGGCGCTGATGACGATGATGACCGAGGGCCGCTTCCGTCACGTGCCCGTGCTGGACGCCAACGGCGAACTCGCCGGCCTCGTTTCGATCGGCGACGTCGTCAAGGCGCACATCGAAGAAACGACCCGCGAGGCCACCAACCTGCGCGAGTTCATCGTCGCTGCCAGGTGACTCTTCTTAGCCGGCGATCATCCGGTCGATCACCCGGCGCAGTTCGTCGAGCGGCAGCGCGCCGGATTTCAGAACGGCGTCGTGGAAGGTCTTGAGATCGAAGCGCTGGCCCAGCGCGGCTTTGGCGCGGTCGCGTTCGGCCAGGATGAAGCGCTTGCCGACCATGTACCCGCACGCCTGTCCCGGCCAGACGCAATAGCGTTCGACTTCGGAAATGGCCCCTGATTCCGGGTCTCCCAGCGTATCGGCGTAGTATTTGATCGCCTGTTCGCGGGTCCATTTCATCGCGTGCAGGCCGGTGTCGACCACCAGGCGCACGCCCCGCAGCATGGCGTCGTGCAGCTGGCCGACATGGCCCCATGGGTCGTTCTGATAGAGCCCCATCTCGACCGCCAGCTGTTCGGCATAAAGCGCCCAGCCTTCGATATAGGCATTGTAGCCGCCGATCCGCCTGAGCAGCGGCAGGTTGGTTTCCTGTGAGATCGAGATCTGCAGATGATGGCCGGGAATGGCCTCGTGATAGGTGAGGGTGGGCAGCGTCCAGCTCGGCACCTCGGCGGTGTCGCGCAGGTTGATGTAGTACGTACCCGGACGTTTTCCGTCGAGCGTGGCGTTCTGGTAGTAGCCGCCGGGGGCGCCGCTTTCGATGTATTTCGGCACCCGTTTGATCTGCACGCCGGCCTTGGGAAGGGTACGGAAGTACTGCGGCAACAGCTTCGTCACTTCGGTAAGCTTGAGGTTCAGATCGGCAATCAGCTTTTCCTTGCCGTCGTCGGTGTTGGGGTAGCGGAATTTCGGATCGAGGAACATCGCGCGCAGACGCTCGCCGACCGTGCCTTTGGTGAGGCCGCCCGCTTTCATGATCGTATCGCTCGCCGCGGTGCATTCGGCCACCACATCGCGGCCGAGCTTGTGCACCTCGGCCGGGCTCATCTTGGTGGTGGTCTGGCTTTCGAGCGCCATGGCGTAGAAGGCGTCGCCGTCCGGCAGCTTCCAGACGCCGGCATCATGGGTGGCTTTCTTGGCGAGATCTTCCATCAGCGCGATCTGACGGTCGAGAGCGGGATAGACTTTGCCGCTGACGAGCGCCGCGGCCTTGGTGCCCCAGTCGCCGTCGATGTGCTTGTCGCCGGTACGGCGCACCAGGGAGTGGGTCAGCACCGACTTGTCGGGCGCATAGGCGCGCAGCGCCTTCATCTGCTTCAGGGCGCTGGCGATGGCGAAGTCGGGCGGGATCACGCCGAGGCCGGCGTCGTGGCGCACCACTTCGCTTTCCTGGTCGAGCATGCCGCCGAAGCCGTCGAGACGCGCCAGGTATGCGTCGGCATCGGCCTTGGTCTCTATCGGGTGCTGGCTGTCGAGGAAGTCGGGCCCCTGCTGATAGGCGCCGCCGAGCTGGTAGACAGTATAGGGGTTGCTGGAGTCACCGTAGCGGAAGCGCTGGTCGATCTCAGCTTCCTGTTTGGCGCCGTAGAAGAGGGCGTCGTAGTTGACCGCGTCCAATCCGGCGAGCGCCTTGCGATCGATCTGTTCGAGCCGTGTCAGGAAACTGGCATCGAATGCCTTGCGATGTTTGCGCCCTTCCAGTGAGCGGTCGCTGAGGCGGCTCCGCAGGGAAGTTTTGGCGCCGGTGTCGAGGCCGAGACTGGTCGCGTATTCCGGCGACAGTTCCATCAGCTCGTCCACCACGGCTGCGTAAAGCGCATTGGCTTGTTCGCTCGGGGTGGCAGCATTGGCGGCAACAGGCAGCGCAGCAGCAGCGGCGGCGGAAGCCAGAAGTTCACGGCGGTTCAACACGGAAGCGCGGATCCTTTGGTTAAGGGTTGCTAACGAAGTCCTCAGCCTCCGGCTTTCGAGGGCAAGCGACAAGCGTCACCGAAAAAACCAGGCCTTCGATCCCGGCCAATACCCGAAAAAGGCGATAATTCCGGGGTTTATGGTGCGACGCGTGCGACAGACGCGCCCTTCCGAATATTTGCTGCGGTCGAATAGTTCGCAAATCCGTCTTTTCACCGCAACATATTGCGTGTTGACGCCTACCTATTGGAATTCTACGTGCGGCGTATGCGGCAGCCTGCCTCTATCCACAGGCCCCCGGAAAAAAAACGAGATTTCCGTCGTTTTAGCGTTTGACAGCCGAGGGCCCCCCCCCTATAAACCGCCCCCTCGCCGACGCGCTGCTGACGCCGCCGCCGACGAGAACCGGTTGAAAGAAAACAGTTTTTTAGATCGGTTCGGCTGTTTGACATTGTGATTGAAGGAAGGGGAACGTGGGCGGCGGCTCGCTTGCCATCTCGGACGAAAGTCCGGGTGACTAAATCAAGCATCGAGACTGAAGCTAACGTTCCTTTTTGCAATACACGTAAGATGTTCGGTTGAATGTCTGGCCTGTGACGGGACAGATGTTCGATCAAACCTCGTCAAAATGTGTAATGCGAACACGTGAACGAGAGCGATCAGCTTCGTTTGCTTAGGATCATAACTTGAGAGTTTGATCCTGGCTCAGAACGAACGCTGGCGGCAGGCCTCAAACATGCAAGTCGAGGGGGTGTAGCAATACATCACCGGCGGACGGGTGCGTAACACGTGGGAATGTACCTAGTGGTTCGGAACAACGCTTGGAAACGAGTGCTAATACCGGATGTGCCCGAAAGGGGAAAGATTTATCGCCACTAGATCAGCCCGCGCAGGATTAGCTAGTTGGTAGGGTAATGGCCTACCAAGGCTCCGATCCTTAGCTGTTCTGAGAGGAAGATCAGCCACACTGGGACTGAGACACGGCCCAGACTCCTACGGGAGGCAGCAGTTGGGAATCTTGGACAATGGGCGAAAGCCTGATCCAGCCATGCCGCGTGAGTGATGAAGGCCTTCGGGTTGTAAAACTCTTTCGACGGGGACGATAATGACGGTACCCGTAGAAGAAGCTCCGGCTAACTTCGTGCCAGCAGCCGCGGTAATACGAAGGGGGCTAGCGTTGTTCGGAATTACTGGGCGTAAAGCGCGCGCAGGCGGTCATTTAAGTCAGTGGTGAAAGCCTGGAGCTCAACTCCAGAACTGCCATTGAAACTGTTAGACTTGAGTACGAGAGAGGTGAGTGGAATTCCCAGTGTAGAGGT
>JAHFQC010000140.1 GCA_023259375.1 Alphaproteobacteria bacterium | reverse complement strand
GGGGTGAGGACTCGCTTTAGATGCAGCACCCGATGGCCTCGTCTTCCAGCCGCTCCTGCTCGGCGCGCTTTATTTGCAGATGGCGATCCAGGCGCCGTTCGAGTTCGGCCCGCGCATCGTCGTCGGCAAAACCTGAATTCAATTCGCTGTTTTGGGCGCCAGGGGCTTGAACCGTCTCGACAATCGTCCGCGAGCGCCGCTCCACCAAGCCGACATGAGCGAGCGCCCGGGCGACCTGGGCATCGGCGTTGAGAAGCCGGGCCGCGGCATAAATCGGCCCCAGCCGGTCGCCGCGCACCGCGTTCGCCAGCGTTTCGCAGCGCGCCAGCAAGGCCCCGCCGCGCGCCAGATGCTGCGCCAGCGCCTCGACGGCGGATTGACGATGGATTTCATCCTGCGACTGCGGCGCAAGAATAGTCACACTGCCGCCTTGGCCCGCGGCGAGGGCGTTTTCGGTCTCCATAAACTTGAGGTGGTGATGGGCGGGTGAATTTCAAGACGGTTGTAGGAAATAATTTCTACAATAGGACCGGCATTAACCAACTAAGCCGCGGCCGGGGCTGAACGAAGTCGCGCCCGTTTGCACCGATGTCGCAGCGTACTTCGAACGGCGATTTGCGGAGACGAACAGACCTTCGGCGAACGGCGAAGATGCGCCACTTCCAGACATACGTTTTCAGTTAGGCCGTGAACCCCAAAAGGTTGTTGCAATTCCCTTCGGATGGCAGAGTCGGCCGACGTGGAGGATGCCTAATGGACGAAGCACCGTTTGTGGAGCGCAGGTTTGATCTTGATGGGGCCGAGATGATCATCCGCTTCTTCGCGCCTACCAAAGTCAACGAAGGAGAGTTTCAGTGTCGCTACTCCATAGGGTGGCCCGAGCGAGAGGCATGCCGGTATGCGTGCGGATCGGATGGCATTCAAGCGCTCATGCTCGCCATGCGAACCGTTCATTCCGACCTTGTTGAAAGCGATGCCTACAAGGCTGGGCGACTTACTTGGTGTGACCAAGCTGATCTTGATCTTCCGCCCACTTGGGGTGTTGGACCTCTATACAATGTCCCACCGCCCGCCACTCCGCAGGAGCCTTAAACGCCGCTCTTTCCTGTAAGCGGCCAATGTCCGCAACTGGCGCATCTCGGAAGTAGGCAGTCCGTCGAAAGGGTCTGTTTTCGAGGCAATATCGGACATGCGCGCCGTGGGGGAGATACGGGAAGATAATACTTGATTGCTACCGACATACCTGCGGGATGTGGGTGCGTGAATTAAGTATAGCGCCCCCGAAATTTCCAGGCGATGCGATACTGCCCAGACATCATTCTTCCGGCTGTTTCCAGTGTATTTCTGCGTGCCAGGCAATCTCGACGGGAACACCCTTATCTACAGCCGGTTTGTAATGCCAACTCGTCGCGCATAGTGCCGCCATAGCATCGAGCCGCTCAACGCCGCTGGACTTCTCCACGATGATGTCCTTGAGCGTTCCCTCGACAGTGATGCGGAAGGCCAACACAGTCGGTCCAACAACGGTTTCCCAGGGCCTTACTGAAACTTTGGGACACACGTCGGGCCGCCCGATAGACTGGTCCTGTGCGTATGCGCCCACCACTGAAACACTTATTAGCAACGCGATAACCGCTGATAATTGTTTCATCAATTCCTCACTAGATGCAGCGATCAATGGCAATGCGCGGTATAGCGCTTTACCTACTCTCGAAAGCTCGCACATTGATCGGGGAGTGTCCCGATGACGAACGACCGCAATTGGCGCATCTCGGAAGTAGCCAGTCCGTCTAAAGAGTCTGTTTTCGAGGCAATGTCGGACATCCGTGCTGTGGTGCCCTGAAAATCCACTCTGACCCCAATTAATTCGCGGGTAGCGCGCTGCAATCGATTGTTATAATGGTCGCGAACGGCTACGCTCGCCGGTGCCGTGAGCGAGGGCGGGTACGATGATGAGGATTATGGCGGGCGTCGCGGTTTTCGCGCTGGTTCTGCAATCGGGCGCGGCCCAGGAGCGCAGCTTTGCGGCGGTCAACGGCACCGAGATCCGCTGCCCGGCGATCGTTCCGCCGACGGCGCAGCAGATGGCCGATCAATTCGAAACCAGGCCGCAAGACCTCGATGCGTTGAGCGCCAAGATCAAAGGGCTTTTCGATGGTCCCGCCGCGGCAGCGTTCCACCAGAAGCAGGCCGAACAGCGGGCCAACGACTGGGCCTATCTCTGCCGCTATCGCGACGCCAATGCGGCGCTGAAGGAAAGCGGCCGCCGCCCCAAGGTCGTCTTCATGGGGGATTCGATCACCGAAGGCTGGATCAACGCCCATCCCGATTTCTTCGCCAAGCACGGCTATGTCGACCGCGGCATCAGCGGCCAGAGCAGCAGCCAGATGCTGGTTCGCTTTTATGCGGATGTCGTGAGGCTGCGGCCCGCGGTGGTTCATATCATGGCCGGCACCAATGATATCGGCGGCGCCACCGGGCCGATCACCGAAGACGAGGCGGTCGACAATGTGCGGGCCATGCTCGACATGGCGCGCGCCAACAAGATCAAAGTCGTTCTGGCGAACATGCCGCCGATGTCGCGCCTTCTGCCGCGGCCCGAATTCAACCTGCGGCCGCAGGTCCTCAGTCTCAACAAACGGCTGAAGGCGCTCGCGGCGGAGCGCGGCGTGATCTTTGTGGATTACTACACGCCGCTGGCGACGGCCGACGGTGCCTTCGATCCGAAATACGCCAATGACGGGGTTCATCCGACCTATGCGGGTTATTCGGTGATGGAGCCTCTGGCGGAAGCGGCTCTCACCCGCGCGCTTGGGAAGAAATAGCCCCGCAAGCGCGATTGTCTGCTTTCGCGTGCAGCAAAAAAACGTTTCATGCCCAGGAACCAAAGGGCCTGTGCTGCGTTTCGGCGTGATCTGCCCTTCGCGTCTCTTTCGAGACGGCGTCACCCCCCACAAAAACAGGGAGAGATCATGCCCAGCACCATCCGTCTGCATCGCGTGCTCACGACCAAGCCGGAGAAGATCTATCGCGCCTTTCTCGAACCGGATGCGCTGGCCAAATGGCTGCCGCCGAACGGGTTCGTTTGCAGTGTCCATCAATTCGAAGGCAAGGTCGGCGGCACGTTCAAGATGTCGTTCCGTAATTTCACCACCAGTCAGAGCCATGCCTTCGGCGGCACCTATGTCGAGCTGACGCCCAACCAACGCATCGTCTACACCGACGCCTTCGACGATCCGCACCTGCCCGGCGAAATGCGCGTGACGGTGACGTTGAAGCCGGTTTCGGTCGGCACCGAGGTCAGCATCGTGCAGGAGGGTGTGCCCGACGTCATTCCGGCGGAAGCCTGTTATCTCGGCTGGCAGGAATCGCTGCGCAATCTCGCCAAGCTGGTCGAGCCCGAGATCAATCAGTGATCTGATGTTCAGAGAAAATAGTAGGTGCCGTTCAAGATCCAGCGGCCGGTGCGGCCGTGGGCCCAGACCGGAAAGACCACGAGTTCGAAGTGCAGTTTGAAGCGGCCTTCCACCGGCTCCTGACGCACCAGATTCATGTCGAAGCAGGCGCAGCGGTCTTCGGTCAGCATCCGGCGGCCGGCTTCGAGAAAGGCCGGCACCACTTCGGGGGCAACCAGTTCGGTGAAGCGCTTGCCGACCGCGTCATCGCCGAAGCGCAGATGCAGCGCCTCGCCGCAAAGCCGCAGCGTGTAGTCGACGCCGCCGTCGATCGGCTCCCAGAACAGGATGTGCGATAGCAGCGGCGCAAAGCGGCGGGAGGGAATATCGCGGCCGATCTCGAAACCGTCCGGCGGGCGCTTGTGCCAAAGGGCGACCAGATCCCGCAGCTTGGCGTTTTGCGGCCGCTCGATCGGGTGGTAGCACTCCTCGATGGGGGCTGCCGCAAACTCGTGCAGCGTCATGCGCGATGGACTCCATGCTTCGCCTGCAAAGTCTGCGAGCGATGCATTAAGGCGGTTTGAACCGGTACCGCTGCAGAGGGCGTCTGCGCATAGGTAGTTTCCGCAAGGACACGTTGATGCGTCCATCGCGCGCGGCCGGGCGTGTTGCCAGTTTGTTCCTTTGCCGTGCTATAGTCGATTCCATGGCCAAAGCATCCGCGTCTTTCGTTTGTCAGTCCTGCGGCGCCGTCCATTCCAAATGGGCGGGCAAGTGCGATGCCTGCGGCGGCTGGAATACCTTGACCGAAGAGGCGCCGCCGCCGCCATTGGGCACGACCGCGTTGAAGCGGCAGAAGGGGCGGGCGTTCGCGCTTGAAGACCTCAAAACCGAAGACGTCGAACCGCCGCGGCGGATCACCGGCATCAACGAATTCGATCGCGTCTGCGGCGGCGGGCTGGTGCCCGGCTGCGCGCTCTTGGTCGGCGGCGATCCCGGCGTCGGCAAGTCGACCATCATCCTGCAGGCGCTGGCTTCGTTCGCGCGAACGGGCGGCAAGGCGATCTATATCTCCGGCGAAGAATCGATGGCGCAGGTGCGCTCGCGCGCCAATCGCATGAGCCTGTCCGACGCGCCGGTGGCGCTGGGCTCGGCGACCTGCGTCGAAGACATCATGGCGACGCTGGAAAAGGGCGAGACGCCCGGCATGGTCTGCATCGACTCGATCCAGACGCTGTGGACCGGCGCGCTGGAAGCGGCGCCCGGTACGATTGCGCAGGTGCGGACCTCGTCGCTCGATCTGGTGCGTTATGCCAAGGCGAGCGGAGCGTGCCTGGTGCTGGTCGGCCACGTCACCAAGGACGGCCAGATCGCGGGGCCGAAAGCGGTCGAGCATCTGGTCGACGCGGTGCTCTATTTCGAAGGCGAGCGCGGCCATCAGTTCCGCATCCTGCGCGCGGTGAAGAACCGCTTCGGCCCGACCGACGAAATCGGCGTATTCGAGATGACCGGCAAAGGGCTTTCCGAAGTCGCCAATCCCTCGGCGCTGTTCTTGGGCGACCGCAATTCCGCCGCCCCGGGCACGGCGGTGTTCGCCGGCATCGAAGGCACGCGGCCGCTGCTGGTGGAAGTGCAGGCGCTGGTCGCCCAGCCCGGCTACGGCACGCCGCGACGGGCGGTGGTCGGCTGGGACAATGGACGCCTCGCCATGATCCTGGCGGTGCTGGATTCTCGCGGCGGCGTCGGGGTCAGCGCCCAGGACGTCTATCTGAATGTGGCGGGCGGGCTGAAAGTCGGCGAGCCGGCAGCCGATCTAGCCGCGGCCGCGGCGCTGATTTCGTCGTTTGCCGGCATTCCCCTGCCGCCCGATACGGTTTTCTTCGGCGAGATCAGCCTGACCGGCGATATCCGTCCGGCGCCGCAGGCCGAACTCAGGCTCAAGGAAGCGGCCAAACTCGGGTTTACGACCGCCGTGGTCCCGCGCGACAGCAAATGCGACGTCGCCGGGATGACCCTCAGGCCGGTCAAGGATGTCGGCGACTTGATCGCATTCGCGGGCTCCGGTGCGGGGCGCAAATGACGGATGCGAAAATGACGAGGGGCCGATTCCCTCGCCGTACGGCTTGAAGTAGAATCGGCGTCATGAACCTGTCCTTCCAGTTCCTCGACGTGGTGATCGTGCTGATCGTCATCGCGTCGGCCGTCTACGCCACCTATCGCGGCTTGGTGTCGGAATCGCTCGCGGTGTTCGGCTGGATCGCAGCCGCCTATGCCACGCTCTATTTCGGGCCCTGGGTGGCGTGGTGGATGCAGGACATGATGGGGCCGCGCTGGCTCGGCCGGGCGGCCGGCTATCTCACGGTTTTCTTGATCGTGCTGATCCCGCTGCAGTTCGCTTCGTCGCGGATCGCCCAGAACGTCAAGAAATCGCAGGTCGGTACCCTCGACAGCGTACTCGGCACCGGTTTCGGCCTGCTCCGGGGCATGGCCATCGTCGGCATCGCCTATCTCCTGTTCACCGCCTGGGTTCCGCTGCGGGAACAGCCGAACTGGGTCCGCGACTGCCGGCTTTATCCCGTTATCCGCGTGTCGGCCGAGGTGGTCGCCTCGTTGATTCCCGACCAGAACGTCCGGGCGCCGCGCGACGAGCCCCGCCGCAACCCCAATGATTCGCCCGATCCGATCAGCGAGCAGCTCCGTCAGACCGACACCGACGCGCCGCCGCCGCCGAAATCCGACGTCCGTCCGGCCGAAAAGCCCGCCGAAACCGCGCCCGCGCCGGAACCGCGGCCGAAACCTGCACATCGTGCGAAGAAGACCTATGGCGCCAAGGACCGCCAGGAGCTAGACAAGCTGATCGAAACAACGAACAGCGACAAGAGCGGCAAGCCATGACCGGGCTGACCGATCCATTTAATGTTGATGACGCCGATACGCTGCACGAGGAGTGCGGCGTTTTTGGCATTTTCGGACATCCCGGCGCCGGTGCGCTGACCATTCTGGGTCTGCACGCGCTGCAGCATCGCGGCCAGGAAGCGGCAGGAGTCGTCACCTACGACCACGGCCAGTTCATCGCCGAGCGGCATCCCGGCTTGGTCGGCGA
>JAHFQC010000139.1 GCA_023259375.1 Alphaproteobacteria bacterium | reverse complement strand
TTGGGCGCTTCCCACATATCACACGTGTTTTTTGACAACAGGAGTTGCCCGACAAACCACCGGCGGAAGGAGGTCACGCGGACCTTTGTATCTGCCACGAGCGCGATAGTCATAGCGAGGGTTCGGTGTCTCAACTCGGGCGCACCATATGCCCTTTGAGGAAAGCAGAATGTGACCGGTCCTGTGCCGCTTGATTGCGGTACACGTCGGCGCCCTAGCTTTTGCCTCCATCCCTACCGCGTGCGGGCCTTTCAAGACGTTGAAAGGCCCGTTTCTATATGGAGCGCTTTCAGGAGCCGATAGCGCCAGCGTATTCGGCGGAGCCCGGTTTTCCGTTCGAAAGCGCGACAATCAAAGTATCTAGAGCAGTTCAACCGCTTCTGTGAAACGGTGAAATGCTCTAGGTGGTCTACTTTGCGGCTTTGATGATCGCGACGGCTTTCTCCACCACCGGATCACGACCGGCGCGGATATCGGCGATGGTCGGCTTCACGGTGATGTCGGGCGCGATGCCGACGCCTTCGAAAATGCGCCCGTTGCCGAACGAGTCGTCTTTGGCACAGATGAGAGCCAAGCCGCCGCCCGGCAGTTTGAACAGGTAGGGATTGCCGGTCGAGCCGCCGCTGGTTTCACCCACTAGCTTGCCGCGTCCCGACGAGACATACGCCACCAGGAAGTCCTCGGCCGCGGAATAGGTCCGGCCTGAGACCAGCACCACCACCGGCTTGGTATAGTGGGCGGGATCCGGCTTGAAGGTCGCCGCCGTCCCGCGTACCCAGCCGATCGGCATATTCCAGGAGCGGAACGCCGCCTTGTAGTCGACGCTGCGCCAGCGCGAGCTGAGATACGGCTTGTCGGCCAGGGCGCGTACCAGAGCATCGGCATAGTCGCTATTGCCGCCGCCGTTCTGGCGGATGTCGATGATCAGGCCTTTGGCAGCTGATGCCGCGGCGAAGTTCTCTTTCAGCGTCTTGATGCCGGCATCGTCCATGAACCAGTTGACTTCGAGATAGGCGACATCGCCGGGCAGAATCTTGAACGAGGCGGGGCGCTCGATCGGCGGCGAGAAGCCGAACGGACCGGTATTGTGCTTGCGCGGCACGTCGACCGTGACCGTCTCGCCCTGCGCATCCTTGAGCATCAGGCGCGTCGGCTGATCCACCGGCCCACGCAGAAGCTGCATGCCGTATTGCCAGACATCGCGATCCTGTTGCGTGAAGCCGACGACGAATGGAGCGACTTTGGTCTTGGCATAGTCGAGCGCCGGCTCGCCGTCGATGCGCACGATCTCGGATCCGACGCGAACGCCCTTCGCCATCAAGGCCGGATCGGAAACGCCGGTGACGATGACCTTGCCTTCGATCAGACGGGTATCGACGGCCGTGATGCCATTGAAGCGATCTTGCAGTTCGGCGGGCGGCAGCACGCGCGAATGTCCGTCCTTGAGCTGGCCCATGAAGTTCGTCAGCACGCGGTAATAGTCTTCCGTCGTCTTGGCGGCGCGCGCGTCGGCCAGGGCGGCGACGTAGGCGGTATCCCAATCAAGGTCGGGCAGGCGGTCGAAGAACGGGAAGTTGAAGCGTGCCTCGGCCCAGATCTTGGAGACGCCGGCCGCCTTCTCTTCGTCGCTCAGCACCGGCTTGTAGGCCGTGGCGATGGCGGGGCTGTCCTGCCACAGGCGTTCCCGCCGTTCGAGTTTGGTCTGCAACGTCTTGAACGCCGGGCGGTCACGCAGAGCTATGAAGGCGGCATCCGTAGCGAGGCCGTTGGCCTTGATCATGGCGCCAAGCTCGATCGCCTGGGTCAGAGCGGCCATCGCCTTGTCCGCTTCGCCAGCCTTCGCCAAGTACCGTGCATGCTCGAGCTGGGCGTCCGGCCAGCCGGTCACGCCAGTGACGAGATTGTCCGCCTCCAGCTTGGCGAACACGTCGGCGGCTGCCCGGTAATTTTCTTTCGCCGCCAGAGCTTTCGCGGATTCTGTCGCGGCGTCGAGGCGCTGCGTGACCGGATCAGCCCATACGGCCGCGGTCACGGCGCAGACAGACGCGAACGTTATCAACCACTTCATAGCAACCCCATAAGTGAATTCTCCCGTCCATAGATGCGGGCACCTGGGGTGTTCGGATATGTGCTGCCGGTATGGAGGACATTCCCCTACGGCAGGGTCTGCAAACTAGCTAGAGCGCCGCCCGGATCTTCTCGGCCAGCGGCTCCAGCTCGGCAGCCGGCGTCATGTTGCGCTCGTGGAATGCGAGATCGATGCCGGCGTGGCGCGGGATGACGTGCATGTGGATGTGGAACACGCTCTGTCCCGCCGCCTTGCCGTTGAGCTGGACCAGCATGACGCCCGGAGCGCCGGTGGCCTTCTTGACGGCCGCAGCGATCTTCTGCGCCGTCTGGATCAGGGCGGCGGCGCCTTCCGGCGACAGTTCGAAGATGTTCTCGGCTTCTTCCTTGGGCACCACCAGCGTGTGGCCCTCGGCCTGGGGCATGACGTCCATGAAGGCGAAGGTCTTGTCGTCTTCATAGATCTTCACGCACGGAATCTCGCCGCGCAGGATTTTCGCGAAGATGTTGGAGCGATCGTAGGGCATGGTTCCTCGCGGACGGATTTCGACTCCCTTTTATCAACCGGCAGGGGCGAGGTGAATGGGTTTTATGCCTTCTTGAACGGCGATGCCGCAGCGAGGTCTTCGATATCCTCGGCAATCGCTTCGCGCTCCGCCTTCAGGTAGTTCGCTACCGCGACGCGCAGGCCGGGATGGGCGATGAAGTGGGCAGAGTAGGTCGGTACCGGATTATAGCCCCTGAGCAGTTTGTGCTCGCCCTGTGCTCCGGCTTCCACCTTGGCCAGGCCCTTGGCGATGGCGAAGTCGATGGCCTGGTAATAGCAGGCCTCGAAGTGCAGGAACGGCACGTATTCGGTGCAGCCCCAGTTGCGTCCGTAGAGCACGCCTTCACCGAATAGATTTAGCGCACCGGCGATGTACTTTTCGCCCCGCCGCGCCAGGATCAAGAGGATCTGGTCTGCCATGTCCTGGCCGATGCGGCTGAAGAACTCGCGGGTCAGATAGGGATGGCCCCATTTGCGGCCGCCGGTATCCATATAGAACTCGAAGAACGCATCCCAATGCGCTTCGGTGATGTCGGAGCCGGTCAGCCAATCAAATGCAATGCCCTCGGCCTGGATTGCCGCGCGTTCCTTGCGCAGGTTCTTACGTTTTGAGGACGACAGATCGGTCAGAAATGCATCGAAGCTGTCGTAGCCGCGGTTCTCCCAATGGAACTGGCGATCGGTGCGGAGTAGATAGCCCATTGCCTCAGCCGCGCGGCATTCGTCTTCGGTGGCGAAGGTGATGTGCAGCGAGGAGCAATCGAGATGCTCCACCGCCGCCGCCCCGGCGCCGAGCAGAGCGTACCGGGTGGTGCCTTCATCGGCACTGTCGGCGATCAGCATCCGTCGCCCCGTCACCGGTGTGAAGGGCACCGACGCTTGCAGCTTGGGATAATAGCGGCCGCCGGCACGCTCCAAGGCATCGGCCCAGGCGTGATCGAAGACGTATTCGCCTTGGGAGTGCCGCTTGACGTAGAGCGGCATCAAGCCGTCGATGCGGCCGTCTCGTTCGATGACGAGATGCAGCGGCCGCCAGCCGGTGCGCGGCACGGCGGACTTGGACTCTTCCAGGGCGGCGAAGAATTCGTAGCGGGTGAAAGGATGGGGATCGGGGCGGCCCGAAGGGTTGGCGCAACGGTTCCACGCCGCGATGCCGATATCGGCGGCACGGCCGGCCAAGCGTGCGGTGAATCCGTCGTCCGTCACGCGATCTCGAATACCGCTTCCACTTCGACCGCCACGTTACGCGGCAGCGAACCCGAGCCGACCGCGGCGCGGGCGTGTTTGCCCGCATCGCCGAACACTTCCACCATCAGGTCGGAGGCGCCGTTGGCGATCTCAGGGTGCTGGGTGAAGCCCGGGACGGCGTTGACGAACACCGACAGCTTGACGCAGCGCGTGACCCGGTCGAGGTCGCCGTCACAGGCCGCCTTGGCCTGGGCGAGGAGATTGATGGCGCACAGCCGCGCCGCCGCCTTGCCGTCTTCGACCGATAGGTCCTGGCCGACAATGCCGATATATTTCAACCCGTCAGCGGCGGCGGGGATCTGCCCCGAAACGAACACCAGGTTTCCCGTTTTTACCGTGGGAACATAGCTCGCCACTGGCGCCGGCGGCGCAGGCAGGGTGATCCCCAGGTCCTTCAGTCTCGTTTCGATACGGCCAGTCATACCAATCCTCATGCGGGGGTGTCCCGAAAACTCGAACTTATCGTGTTTCAAGTCCTTTCTTCAAAGGGTTTCCACGCGCTATAGAGGAAACATGAACCGGACGCGCGACGCCGAGATGCCGGGTCCATCCGAGGGGTTGGCGATGTCCCCCGATTGGGCGGTACATGCGCGTACCTGGATGTGCTGGCCTTGCCGCTCGGATACCTGGGGTTCCGACGAAGCTTTGCTCAACGCCAAACAGGTGACGGCCCGTATTGCCCGCGCGATATCCACCTTCGAGCCGGTCGTGCTGGCGGCGCGGCACGAGGATGTCCCCGCTGCCAAGCTGGCGACGGCCGGCAAGGTGCATCTGTTCGAAACGCCGCTGGACGACTCCTGGGCGCGCGACACCGGCCCGACATTTCTTGTCGCCTCCAACGACCGGCGGGCGGCGGTGCAGTGGCAGTTCAATGCCTGGGGGCAGAAGTATCGGCCCTATGGCGACGACGCCGATCTGGCAACGCGCATCGCGGAGTATGCAGAGCTCGAAGTGCTGGAAGCGCCGCTGATCTGCGAAGGCGGAGCGATCCATACCGACGGCGAAGGCACGCTGATCACCACCGAGCAATGCCTGCTCAATCCCAACCGCAATCCGCATCTCGGCAAAGAGGAAGTGGAGTTCCTCCTCAAGCGCTATGCCGGCGTCGAGAAGGTGATCTGGCTGGGCAGCGGTTTCTCCGACGACGAGACCGACGGCCACGTCGACAACATCGCCTGTTTCGCGCAGCCGGGACGCGTCATCGTCGGTGTGCCGTCGTCGCCTTCGCTGCCCGATGCGGCGCCGGTGAAGGAAGCCATCCGCCGGCTGCAGCGCGAACGCGATGCCAAGGGACGCGCACTGGAAGTTGTCGAGTTGCCGCAGCCGCGCCGTGTGCGTTTCGATTGGCGCGGGAGAATTCTGCAAACAAGTTATGTCAACTTTTATCTGGCCAACGGCGGCATCGTCATGCCGTCGTTCGATGACCCAAATGATGACAAAGCAGAGGCCGTGTTAGCGGCTTGTTTTCCAGGCCGCGACGTTTTGCAGGTCGAAGTGCTCGATTTGCTGCAAGGTGGCGGTGGAATTCATTGCATTTCTCTGGGAGAACCGGCGGCATGAGAAACGTCCATTTCGCCGCCACGCAGTTCGCATGTTCGCCGGACATCCGGGCCAATATCGAAAAGGCCAAGTATCTGGTCGTCGAAGCGGTCGATCTCGGCGCGCAAGTCGTGCTGCTGCAGGAACTGTTTGCAACCCAATACTTCTGCCAGGACCAGTCGCCGGAGCATTTCAATCTGGCGGCACCGCTGGAAGACAATCCGCTGCTCACCGAAATGAGCACGCTGGCGAAAGAGTTGAAGGTGGTGTTGCCGGTGAGCTTCTTCGAGCGCGCCGGACACGCCTATTTCAATTCGCTCGTCATGATCGATGCCGATGGACAGGTGCTCGGGCTTTATCGCAAGACGCATATTCCCGCCGGTCCGGGCTATCAGGAGAAGTATTACTTCACGCCCGGAGACACCGGCTTTCGCGTCTTCAAGACGGCGTACGGCACTTTCGGTGCCGGCATCTGCTGGGATCAGTGGTTCCCCGAATGCGCCCGGTCCATGGTGCTGATGGGAGCGGAGGCGATCTTCTTTCCCACCGCGATCGGCTCCGAGCCGCCGCCGGCAGCGCCGTTCGATAGCCGCGATGCCTGGCGCCGCGTGATGCAAGGCCATGCCGCCGCCAACGGCGTGCCGGTGATTGCCTCCAACCGCGTCGGCACCGAGGCGGGTGCGACGAGCGAACTGACGTTCTACGGCTCGTCGTTCATTACCGATGCGACCGGCGCCATTGCTGCAGAGATGGACCGCACGGCGGAAGGCGTCATTACGGCGTCGTTCGATCTCGATGAACTGGCTATCGCACGCGCCGCATGGGGCCTGTTCCGCGACCGCCGTCCCGAAATGTATGGCGCGCTGACAAGGCACGGGTGAAGAGCCTCCCTAATAAAAACGGGCCGTTCAACGTCTTGAATGGCCCGCACGCGGTAGGGATACAGGCAAAAGCTAGGGCGCCGACGTGTACCGCAATCAAGCGGCACAGGACCGGTCACATTCTGCTTTCCTGAAGACCCGTGCGACCAAGGCGTTTCGCATCTGCCGCCGCCGCTGCCGCCACCTCCTCGGATTTACGCGGGCTTATACGGGCTTACGTCGGTCCTTCGCCGGCCTTGGCCACAGACGTAGCACGCGAAACTACGTCCGTGTCTCGCTAT
>JAHFQC010000014.1 GCA_023259375.1 Alphaproteobacteria bacterium | reverse complement strand
CTGCAACTCGCGCATGACCGACAAGGAACTCGATCTGTCGGAAGCGATGGCCAAGAAGCTGGGCACCCATCTGATCCACTTCGTACCGCGCGACAACGTCGTGCAGCACGCCGAACTGCGCCGCATGACGGTGCTCGAATACGATCCCGAATGCGCCCAAGCCGAAGAATACCGCAAGCTGGCCAAGAAGATCGATGCAAACGGTGGCAAGGGCACCATCCCGACGCCGGTGTCGATGGACGAACTTGAAGACATGCTGATGCAGTTCGGCATCCTGAAGCCGGACGACGAAACCATCGTTGGACAAGCCCGCAACAAAGTCGTCGCCTAACCGCCGCCAGGAGAAAAACTATAATGGAAGCGGAAGCCAAAGCAGCCCGGCGGCAGATGATCGCCGATGTCCTGGCCGAATACCCGCCGAAAACCGCTAAGAAACGCGGCAAGCACCTCAACGTCTTCAACGAAGGCGATACCGATTGCGGCGTCAAATCGAACATCAAGTCCGTTCCGGGCGTGATGACGGTGCGCGGCTGTGCCTACGCCGGCGCCAAGGGCGTGGTGTGGGGACCGATCAAAGACATGGTCCATATCAGCCACGGCCCGGTCGGTTGCGGCCAGTATAGCTGGGGCCAACGGCGCAATTACGTTTCGGGCGCGATCACCGGCGTCAATTCCTGGGTAGTGATGCAGATCACCTCCGACTACCAGGAAAAGGACATCGTCTTCGGCGGCGACAAGAAGCTGGTCAAGGTCATTGACGAGATCGAGACGATGTTTCCACTCAACAAGGGCATCTCGGTGATGAGCGAGTGCCCGGTCGGCCTGATCGGCGACGATATCGAATCCGTCGCCAAGCGCAAGGCGAAGGAACTCGGCAAGCCGATCGCGCCGGTGCGTTGCGAAGGATTCCGCGGCGTGTCGCAATCACTCGGCCATCACATCGCCAACGACGTGATGCGCGATTTCATTATCGATCCGGCGGCAAACAAGGAAGACCCCAGCTTCGAGCCGGGTCCCTACGACGTGATGATCGTCGGCGACTACAATATCGGCGGCGACGCCTGGGCCAGCCGCATCCTGCTCGAGGAGATGGGCCTTCGCGTGATCGGCCAGTGGTCGGGCGATGCCTCGGTCGCCGAAGTCGAACGCGGTCCAAAGGCCAAGCTCAACCTCATCCACTGCTACCGCTCGATGAACTACATCTGCCGGCATATGGAAGAGAAGTACGGCGTGCCATGGATCGAGTTCAACTTCTTCGGTCCCACCCGCATCGCCAAGAGCTTGCGCGCCATCGCCGAGCAATTCGACGATAAGATCAAGGAAGGCGCCGAACGCGTCATCGCCAAATACACGCCGATGATCGATGCCATTCTCGCCAAGTACAAGCCGCGGCTCGAAGGCAAGAAGATCATGCTTTATGTCGGCGGCCTTCGCCCCCGCCACGTCTCCGATGCCTATGGTGATCTTGGCATGGAAGTGATCGCGACGGGCTACGAATTCGCCCACAACGACGACTATCAGCGCACCACAAAATACATCAAAGACGGCACAGTGGTGTATGACGACGCCTCCGAGTTCGAACTCGAGCGCTTCGCGCAGGCGCTGAAGCCCGATCTGGTCGGCTCCGGCATCAAGGAAAAGTACGGCACCCAGAAGCTCGGCTTTCCGTTCCGCCAGATGCATTCCTGGGACTATTCCGGCCCGTACCATGGGTACGACGGGTTTGCGATCTTCGCCCGCGACATGGATCTTGCCATCAACAATCCCGTCTGGGGCATGACCAAGGCGCCCTGGAAGAAAGCCGAGTAACGCCCATGCCCCAATCCGCTGATCGCATCCTCGACCACGCCTCGCTGTTCAACGAGCCGGAGTATCTCGAACTCTTCGCCCGCAAGCACGCCCTGGAAAACCGGGCGTCGCCGGAAAAAGTGCAGGAGCAGCTCGATTACACCAAGAGCTGGGAATATCGCGAGAAGAACCTCGCCCGTGAATCCGTGTGCATCAATCCGGCCAAGGCCTGCCAGCCGCTGGGGGCGATGTTCGCCACCGTCGGTTTTGCCAAGACGCTGGCCTTCAATCACGGCAGCCAGGGCTGCACCGCCTATTTCCGCTCGCATCTGGCCCGTCATTTCAAGGAGCCGTGTGCGGCCGTTTCGACCTCGATGACCGAGGATGCGGCGGTGTTCGGCGGCATGCAGAACCTGATCGACGGCCTGTCGAACGCCTACACCGTCTACAAGCCCGACATGATCGTGGTGTCGACCACCTGCATTGCCGAAGTCATCGGCGACGATCTCTCCGCCTTCATCGCCAGTGCGCGCGAAAAGGGTTCTGTCCCGGCCGACTTCCCGGTGGCGCAAGCCCATACGCCGTCCTTCGTCGGCAGCCACATCAACGGCTACGATGCGGTGATCAAGGGCGTCTTCACCATGGCTTGGGAAGGCAAGACCCGCGAGCCGAACGACCGGATCAACATCATTCCCGGCTTTGACGGCTTTGCCGTCGGCAACAATCGCGAGCTGAAGCGCATCCTCAACGCCTTCGGTATCGGCTACGACGTCATCTCCGACGTGTCCGACCAGTTCGATACGCCGACCGACGGCACCTATCGCATGTTCGACGGCGGCACGCCGCTTGAGACTGTGCGCAATGCCATCAACGCCAAGGCTACCGTGTCGATGCAGAAATACTGCACCGAAAAGGCCGGCGCGTTCGTCAAGGAAAAGGGCCAGCAATACGCCTCGTTCCATTATCCGCTCGGGCTTGGGGCCACTGACGAGTTCCTGATGAAGATCTCGGAACTCACCGGCAAGCCGATCCCCGCCAGCCTGGAAAAGGAACGCGGCCGCCTCGTCGATGCCATGGCGGACTCCTCGGCCTGGCTGCACGGCAAGAGCTATTCGATCTTCGGCGATCCCGATTTCGTGCTCGGCATGACCCGCTTCGTCATGGAGATGGGCGGCGAGCCGGTCCACTGCCTCGCCACCAACGGCAACGCCGAATGGGCCGCGGAGATGAAGGCGCTGCTCGCCACCAGTCCTTATGGCGCGCGGGCGCAAGTCTGGGCCGGCAAGGATTTGTGGGCGATGCGCTCGCTACTCGCCACCGAACCCAGCGACTACGTGATCGGTTCGACCTACGGCAAGATCTTCGAACGCGATCTCGGCATTCCGCTAATCCGCCTCGCCTTCCCGATCTTCGACCGCCATCACCATCACCGCTTCCCGGTGTGGGGCTACGAAGGCGGCATTCGCGTCCTGGTGACGATCCTCGACAAGATCCTCGACGATCTCGACCGCAAGACCATTAAGACGGGAATCTCGTTCGACATGGTTCGGTGAGTTCATGCTGCAGCACACGCTACAACACCTGTTTGACGAGCCGTCCTGCGCCACCAATCGCGCCAAGGACCCCAAGGCTCGCAAGCAGGGTTGTGGCGGCAAGCCGCTGACGCCGGGCAATGCGGCGGGCGGCTGCGCCTTCGACGGCGCCAAGATCGTGCTGCAGCCGATCACCGACGCCGCTCATCTGGTGCACGGGCCGATCGCCTGCGAAGGCAATTCGTGGGACAGCCGCCATTCGCTGTCGTCCGGCCCGATGCTCTACCGCACTGGCTTCACCACCGATCTTTCCGAACTCGACGTCATCTATGGCGGCGAGAAGAAGCTCTATAAGGCAATCAAAGAGATCGTCGCGCGCTACGATCCGCCGGCGATCTTCGTCTATCAGACCTGCGTCACCGCCATGATCGGCGACGACATCGCCAAGGTCTGCGCCGCCGCGACCGAAAGGCTCGGCAAGCCCGTCATTCCGGTGATTGCGCCCGGCTTCGTCGGCAAGAAGAATTTCGGTACCAAGCTTGCGGGCGAAGTGCTGCTCGATCACGTCATCGGCACCGAAGAGCCGGACGTCACGACCCCGACCGACATCAATCTTCTCGGCGAATACAACGTCTCCGGCGATTTGTGGAACGTCACGCCGCTGTTCGAACGTCTCGGCATCCGCCTTCTCGCCGCCATCACCGGCGACGCGCGCTATCACGACGTCACCAAGGCCCATCGCGCCCGCGTCAACATGATGGTGTGCAGCCAGGCACTGATCAACGTGGCGCGCAAGATGGAAGAACGCTGGGGCATTCCCTGGTTCGAAGGCTCGTTCTACGGCGTGCCGGAAACCTCCAAATCGCTGCGGACGATCGCCAAAATGCTGGTTGACCGCGGCGCCGAAGTGAGCCTGCTCAAACGCACCGAAGCCCTCATCGCTCGCGAGGAAGCACGCGTCGCCGAGGAACTGGCGCCCATCCTGCCCGCGCTCAAAGGCAAAAAGGCCCTTCTCTATTCCGGCGGCGTCAAATCGTGGTCGATGATCGCGGCGCTGCAATGGGCCGGGATGCAGGTGATCGGCACCTCGGTGCGCAAAGCGACCGACGACGACAAACGCCGCGCCGCCGCGTTGCTGGGCGACAGCGGCACGCTGTGGGAGTCCCTGCCCCAGCGGGAGATGTACGCCAAGCTGAAAGCGGGTGAAGCCGATATCCTGCTCTCGGGCGGGCGCACGCAATATGTCGCGCTCAAAGCCAAGACGCCGTGGATGGATTCCAATCAGGAGCGCCACACCGCCTATGCCGGCTATGACGGCACCATCGCATTCCTCAAAGGCATCCACAAAGCGCTGAGCAATCCGATCTGGGCGCAGGTACGTACACCTGCGCCATGGGAGGCGTGACATGGCCAAGAGCGTCACCATCAATCCGCTCAAAATGAGTCAGCCGCTCGGCGGCGCGACGGCGTTCATGGGGCTCAACCGCTGCCTGCCGATGCTGCACGCCGCCCAAGGCTGCACCGCTTTTGCGCTGGTTCTGCTGGTCCGTCATTTCCGCGAAGCGATCCCGTTCCAGACCACCGCCATGAGTGAGGTCACCACCATTCTCGGCGGTGCCGATAATCTCGAGCAGGCGATCGTCAACATCGTCGAGCGCGCCCATCCCGAAGTGATCGGCATTTGCTCCAACGGCCTGATCGAAGCGCGCGGCGAGGACGTTAAAGGCGATCTCAAGACGATCCGCGCCCGTCATCCCGAACTCGCCGGCACGGCGCTGATCTACGCCCGGACGCCGGATTACAAAGGCGGTTTTCAGGACGGCTGGGCCGCCGCGGTAGAAGCGACCATCGACCAGTTGGTCGAACCCTTGCCGGGGCGCAATCTGCGCCAGGTCAATGTGCTCGCCGGCTGCCATCTGACGCCCGCCGACATCGACGAAATCCACGATACCATCGACGCCTTCGGTCTCGCGCCGATCATCCTGCCCGATATTTCCGGTTCGCTCGACGGCCATGTTGCGGACGAATACGTCGCCACCACCCAGGGCGGCACCACAGTGGCCGAGATCCGCCGCATGGGCCGCTCGGTCGCCACGCTGGCGCTGGGACAGCAGATGGAACCGGCGGCACGGCTTCTTGAAACGCGTTGCGGCGTTCCGGTGGAAGTTTTTTCCCGCCTCACCGGCCTTTTGCCGTGGGACAATTTCATTGCCGCGTTGGCACGGATTTCCAGAAGGCCCGTGCCGCAGGCCATCCGGCGGCGCCGCAGTCAACTGATCGACGCGATGCTGGATGGCCATTTCTTCTTCGGCGAGAAGAAGGTCGCCATCGCCGCCGAACCGGACTTGTTGACCGGCCTGTCGTGCTTTCTCAACGACATGGGCGCCACCATCGCGACCGCCGTGACCACCTCGCAAACGCCCGCGCTTGCGGCGGTTCCGTCCAAGACGGTCACCATCGGCGATCTCGACGATCTCGAAACCGGCGCCGCGGGCTGCGATCTCATGATCGCCCATTCGCATGGCGCGCGCGTGGCGGAACGCCTCGGCATTCCGTTTTTCCGCGCCGGATTTCCCAATTTCGATCGCCTCGGCGCGGCGCACCAGCTTTCGGTCGGCTACAGCGGCACGCGCGATCTGATTTTCGAACTCGGCAATCTGTTCATTGCGGGCGACCGCCACGGAGGGATGCATGCGACGACTGCAAGTCATTGAAGCCAAGCCGGACCTCGCCGCGAAGGCGCTCAAGATCGCGTTCGCCACTCAGGATCTGCACCGGGTGGATTCCCATTTCGGCAGCGCGCCCGCCATCGTGATCTACGAGGTGGCGCCGACCGAGGCGCGTTTCCTCGAAGCGGTGCAGTTCGACCAAGTCTCCAACCAGGATGGTCATCACATCGACGACAGCGAGAGCGACGACCGGATTGGGGCCAAAGTCGCGGCGCTCACCGGCTGCGCCATGCTGTTCTCGCTCGCCATCGGCGGCGTTGCGGCAGCGCGGGTGGTGAACGCCAAGGTCTATCCCTTGAAGCTGCCGGCACCGGAAGCCATCACCGATATCATCGGCCGGATCCAGACCATGATGACCGGCACGCCGCCGCCCTGGATGCGCAAACTGCTCTATCACGACAACGCCACCGCGTTCCTGGACGAATGAGGCGCGCGTGACCGGACCGTTTTGCGATGAGCTGGTGCGGCAGGTGCGCGCCCATGATGTTTACGGATTGTGGGACGGTAAGCCCGATGCCGCTCTGCTGGCGCCGTTCATTGTCGACAAGAAGACGGTCCCGCTGATCGGCGATCCCGATCCGGCGGTGCTGACCAGGATCGGCCAGTTCTACGGCGCCGTGGCGCTCGCGATCGAGAAGCGCAGCGGCATCATGGCCGCGCCCGTGCTGCAGATTTCCGGCGAAGGCTTCGGGCGCGCCGTGCTGATCGCCGGCCGCTTGGTGGTGGTGTCGAAAACACTGCGCGACGTGCATCGCTTCGGCTTCGCCAGCCTGGAGAAACTGGAAAGCGCCGGCGCTGCGCTGATCGACGACGGCCTTCAATGGATCGAGAAGTTCAAGCAAGCCGCCACGGCGGACTAACAAACGGAGGGGAGTATGAGTGAGCATAAAACGCGGGCCGGCACGCCGTGGGAGCCCGTTTATCTGCTGTCCATCGAAGGCAGCGAGTGCCTCGGCTGCGGGCGCTGCTTCAAGGTGTGCGGGCGCAACGTCCTCACCCAGGTGCCGCTCGATGAAGACGGCAATGTCGCCGAGGACGAGGAAGACATCGAACGCTATGTCGTGACGGTGTCCAATCCCGGCGACTGCATCGGCTGCGGCGCCTGTTCGCGGGTCTGCGCCAAGACTTGCCAAAAACACGGCACCGAACCGCTTCTCGAAGCGGCATAGACAACACTCCGCCCATCCATCCGTCATGGCCGGGCTTTGACCCGGCCATCCAGTTCCCCATTCTTCGTCATGGCCGGGCGTTCGACCCGGCCATCCAGCCTTCTTCTTCGTCATGGCCGGGCGTTCGACCCGGCCATCCAGGCGGTGCTGACGTTTGGCACATCGGCAAACGTTGTGCCTGCTTCGAGATGGATGGCCGGGTCGTAGCCCGGCCATGACGAACTAAAAAAGATCGCGCGCCTCGCCGGCATAACCACCCGCATATCCTTAACGCCGCCGCCGCAACTCACTCTGAGTATTGCGCGAAAATTCGCACATGGACAAAACCTATCCTATGCAAAATCCGTTACTCCCACTGCATGTGATTATCGCTGCAATATCAGTTCATGTTGCTATTGCGAGGCGTTGCAAACAAAGCAGCGATTGTCGCATCCCCTTGAAGGGTCGCCGTGCACTCCCCACGTAACACACGTGTTTTTTTGACAACAGGAGTTACCCGACAAACCAGCGGCGATGGGCGTTTCGCGAACGCTCCGATCCGCAATCACACGCGAGACATAGCGGGACCCGGACGTAGTTTCGCGTGCTACGTCTGGGAACAAGGCCGGCAGAGAACGGAAGTAAGACCGTATAAGCCCGCGTAAAACCATTGCGGTGGCGGCAGCGGCGACGGCAGACGGCAACGGAAGAGCGATCTTCGGGCGCGGTCGAATGCAGAACGCCTTGTTCACACGGGTTCTAGGAAAAGCAGAATGTGACCGGTCCTGTGCCGCTTGATTGCGGTACACGTCGGCGCCCTAGCTTTTGCCTCCATCCCTACCGCGTGCGGGCCTTTCAAGACGTTGAAAGGCCCGTTTTATTTTGTCTTCCAAATCCGACAGAACCAATGTCGCAAACCCGACAACGCCAATGTCGTGTCGCATCATTTCTCCAGGAAATCTGCGCGATTCCGGTTGGCGCGCCGTTTGCTAGGGAATGGGTACGACAGAACAGGAGGTCGGCATCCTTGCGTTGACGGACAGTGCGGTCGCGGCCATCCGGCGGGTTATCGCCGACGCCAGCGATGACGACATAAGGGGCATCCGGATTGCTGCGTCGAGCGATTGCGACGGATTGCGCTACGAGATGGGCCTCGAAGCCGTCGCCCGCCAGGACGATGCGGTCATCCATATTCGCGATCTGATCGTGTTCGTCGATGCGCAGTCGAGGCCTTTGCTCGACGGCACCGAAGTCGATTTCTGCGACACGCCCGCCGCCACCGGCTTCATCTTCAACGGCCCCGAGCGCTGCAGCGTGTGCGGCAAACGAGGGACATGCGGAAGCTGACCATGGATCGCGCCATCGAAGACATAGCCCCCGTCGACTTGGAATCCGAGATCGCCAAGGCCATCGCCGATCTGCGGCCGGTGCTGCAACGCGACGGCGGCGATATTCAACTTGTAGGCGTCGACGGCGATATCGTCATCGTGGATATGAAGGGCGCCTGCAGTGGCTGCGTTCTGGCCTCGGTTACGGTGGCCGGCATCCGCAAGCGCCTCATCGACAAGATCGGCCGGCCGCTCAAAGTCGTACCCCGCTCCGCCATGGCCCTCTTCAAGAAAGAAGCCGCGGCATGAGCGTCATCATCATCAACGACACCACCTTGCGTGATGGCGAACAGGCCGCCGGAGTCGCCTTCCGGCGGAGCGAAAAGATCGCCATCGCCCGCGCGCTCGACACCGCCGGTGTGCCGGAACTCGAGGTCGGCATTCCCGCCATGGGGGCGGAGGAACAAGCCGACATTCGCGCGCTCTGCGGCTTGGGATTGAAGGCGCGGCTGATCGCCTGGTGCCGCATGTGCGACAGCGATCTCGAAGCGGCGCAGTCGACTGGCGTCGGCATGCTCAATATGTCGATCCCGGTTTCCGATCTGCAGCTCGAACGCAAGCTCGGCCGCAATCGCGATTGGGCCCTTAGCGAGATCACCCGCATGGTACGGCGCGCCCGCGACGCCGGATTCGAGGTCTGCGTCGGTGGTGAAGACGCCTCGCGCGCCGATCTCGATTTTGTGGTGACGGCTGCGCGCGCGGCGCAAGAGGCCGGAGCCCGGCGGTTCCGCTTCGCCGATACGCTCGGCATCCTCGATCCCTTCGCCACGCATGCCGTGTTCCAGCGGCTGCGCGCCGAGCTTGGATGCGAACTCGAAATCCACGCCCACGACGATCTGGGACTGGCGACCGCCAATTCGCTCGCCGCCATCACCGGCGGCGCCACCCACGTCAGCACCACCGTCAATGGCCTTGGCGAGCGCGCCGGCAATGCGCCGCTGGAAGAAGTCGTGATGGCGCTGCATCATCTCTATCATCGCGAGACCGGTGTGACGCCGCGGCGGCTGCCGGAAATCTCCCGCCTGGTTGCCGAGGTTTCGGGTCGCCCGGTCGCAGCGGGCAAGAGCATCGTCGGCGAGGCCGTCTTCACCCACGAATCCGGTATTCACGTGCATGGCCTGCTCCGCGACCGCGCCAATTACCAGAGTGTCGATCCGGCCGAACTGGGCCTCGAACATCATCTCGTATTGGGCAAGCACTCCGGCGTCACTGCGATCCGCCACGCCTATACGCAGCTCGGCCTCGAACTGAGTTCGGCGCAGGCACAGGATATTCTCTGCCGCGTCCGCGCCTTTGCCACCGATACCAAACACGCACCCCAAACCGGCGAACTGCTCCGTTTCTATCGCGAAGCGGCGCAAGACGGACACCTCCCATGAGCGCACTAGCGAAAGAGCTGGACGGCCTCTCCAGCGCCGAAGACTTCTTCACCCATTTCGACGTTGCTTACGAACCGCGCGTCCTGGCGGCGTGCCGGCTGCACATCCTGAAGCGCTTTCACGATTACCTTGGCGAGGTCGCAGGATTGGATAGCCTCGCACCCGAAGCGCAACGAAGCCTCTGCCGCGAGCAACTCGAGCGCGCCTATGCCGACTTCTTGTCCGGCCCGGCACTAGGCCAAGACGCATTTCCCCGGCTGGCCGGGATGAAACGCGCATTCGTCTCGCTATCCACCGTAAGGCGCTACGGTCACTGACGAACCGTGTGCCTACTCCCATTCGGTGAGTGCCGCGGATGCGCTCGTTGCTATGGCTTTGCCAACTCGATCTGCGACGGCTTCAGTCCCGGCGCCTTCGGGGCCCGTAGGGTGCAGGGCTGGAGGCTTCTTTTCCGCTTGGCAAACCCAGACGCACACATCAGCCCTGAACCACTTCCACCACCACCTTGCCACGGGCAGATCAACTGCGGACCAAGGCGTGGGCATCGGCCGTCTGATCGAAGGAGAACCGGCGTTCGTTCAAACGCGGCGTGAGTTGCCCCGCCTCGACCAATTTCGCCGCTTCAGCCAGAATCCTGCCATGAGCCTCACGCCCATCGCCGGTCAACAGCGGCAGAAGCGTGAAGACGCCGGCGTAGCTGGCACAACGGAACGACAGCGGCGCCAGGGAATGGGTGCCCCAGCCGAGCGAACTGGTCACCCGCCCAAAACGGCGTACAGCCAGGAAGGCGTCGTCCAAGGCCCCGACACAATCGTACACAACATCAAATCCGATCTCGCCCGTCAGGTCGCGGACATAGCGCTCCACAGGCACGCTCCGATCCACGGGAATGGCATTAAGCGAGCGCAAGTAATCGGCGTCTTCGGTGCTGCCGGTTCCGAACGTGACCGCACCGCGGGCCCGCGCCAGCTGCAGCGCGATATGACCAACCCCGCCGGCGCCACCAATCACCAAAGCCGTCTCACCTTCCGTCACATGCACGCGGTCCACCATGCCTTCCCATGCTGTGATGGTGACGAGCGGCAGCGCTGCGGCCTCGCGCATGGAGAGATGGGCGGGCTTCTTGGCGACCAGCCGTGAATCGACGACAGCGTATTCGGCCAGAGAGCCCTGCACCCCGCCGACACCGCCGGTCATGCCGTAGACCTCATCCCCAGTGCGGAACGCCACGCCCTTGCCCACCGCCTCAACGGTGCCGGCGAGGTCCAAGCCAAGGATCGCCGGCAGAGGATGGCGCGCATGCGCGGCCGCACCGGCCCAAATCTTGGTGTCGAGCGGATTGACGCCGCTCGCATGGATTTTTACCAGGATCTCGCCCGGACCAGGCACAGGTTTGGGAAGCTCAACAAGGCGAAACGGACCACTTGCAGTCTCAACGACCAAAGCTTTCATTATGGAGAATCTCCTCGCTATCAGCGATCTGCCAGTGCCGATTTAATTCCGCGTCGCGGCCGTTTTCAGATCAAGCAACTCGATTTTGTGCAGCATGTCGGCTACCGATCGTACCTTGAGCTTCCGTCCGGCGCTGCTTCGGTGCATTTTCACCGTGATCTCCGCAACGCCGAGTTCATGGGCGATCTGCTTGTTGAGCAGCCCCCTGGCAACGCCCTTCAGAACATCGACCTCGCGCGGCGTCAGTTGCTCCGCCAAACGCCGGACTTCGCCGACAATGCCGGCCTGCTCTCGTCGCGCCTTGCCCAAGTCGAGAGCACTCGCCACGGCATCCAGCAGTTCCTGATTGCGAAATGGCTTCGGCAGGAAATCGACGGCTCCCGCTTTCATCGCCCGGACCGACGTCGGGACGTCCGCATGCCCCGTGATGAAGACGATCGGTATGCGCACGCCCATGGCCGACAACCGGCTTTGCAGGTCCAAGCCGGACGCTCCCGGAAGTCGAAGGTCCAATACCAGACAGCACGGCCGATCCGGCAGCGGCTTCGCAAGAAGCTCTGTTGTTGAGGAAAAATCGGCGCAATCGAGGCAGACCGAAGCAAAAAGGTCCCGCAAGCTGGCGCGAATTTCGGGATCGTCGTCGACGATCAGCACAAGAGCCGCTTGATCCACGGCAACCGCCTTTGCTACGGGGACAAACGTCCCATGCATCATGCACCTCAACCGAGCACCGGCACCACACTGTCTTAAGGGAAACAGCTCCGGTCGCTACGGCGTCATACTGGCACGAGCGCATGCCTGTATCCACGCGGTCCCGCGAGCCTCGCCCCATACCTTGGTAGTGGATGCCGAGTACGTGACACACGTCGAGGAACACCGATGTTCGCGGTAGATTGCGTCACTATCCGCACGCAAAAGCGGACAATGACGAGGTTCGCTCCGTGGCTCTCATACTGATCGTTGATGATGATGAGGACATGCGGTTATCGCTCGAAGCGCTTGTCCACAGCATTGGTCACGAAGCCGCAATTTTCGATTCGGGTACCGCATTGCTTACATATACGCGGCTTCATGAGGCGCGCTGTGTGATCAGCGACATGCGCATGCCGGGAATGTCGGGGCTCGAACTGTTGCAACACTTGGCGCAACGAATGCCGGGTGTACCCGTCATTCTCATCTCCGCCTACGTCACCGACCAATTGATTGAGCGGGCAGCGCTCGCTGGCGCGCAATGTCTTCTCAAGAAGCCGATCGCACCCGCTGATATGATCGGCAAATTGCAGACCATCTTGGCGCGCTCAAGGTAAGCTTCCGACTATACGGCCGGCAGAGCAAATTCGAAAACAGCCCCACCTTCCGGCCGGTTGCGGGCGCTGAGTTCGCCGCCAAGCGCCTCGATAGTTGCCCGGCAAATCGGCAGCCCCATGCCGATGCCGCCCGATTTTGTGGTGAAGAACGGTTGGAACAGTTTTGTCATGTTCTCATCAGAAATCCCTGGTCCGGTATCCCCGACCGATACCTGCACCCAACCTGTCTCTGCTCGCGCGATCCAAACATCTACGCTGCGTTTTTCTTCCATAGTGGTTGCCATCGCATCGAGCGCGTTGACGAGGAGATTGACGAAAACCTGCTGCAATTCGACTTTGTCAGCCGAAACAGGGGGTATGCCAGGTTCGCACGTTATACGAAGAGCCGCGCCCCGGGCGGCGAAGTCATGCTCCAGAAGCACGCGCACCTCCTCGGCGATATCTAGCAGCTGCAAGGGCTCGGGTTTTCGGCGCTGGCGAGATATCCTCTCTCTGGTGCGCTCGACGATGTTCGCCAGCCGCTCCGTATTTCTTTCAATTCGCTCCAAAATCCGACGCAAGGCAGCCCTGTCGAGGGCGTCTAGCTCCAGAGCGCGCCGACAGGTGTCGACATCGATCGCCATGGAAGAAATCGGCTGGTTCAGTTCGTGCGCGATTGAAACCGATAAAGCGCCAAGGGTGGCAACCCGGTTGGCGCGGGCAAGTTCCTGCTGCGCCGCCAGGATCAGCGCATGCGCTTCTTCCCGCTCGGTGATATCGAACACGGTCGAATAGGACCTGCCATCCGGCGACATATTGGCGGCAAAGATCACCGGCACCCGGCGCCCGCCGACTCCAATAAGGGTAGCCGGACCACTGGCGGAACTGCGCTCGTAAAAGATCAGCTCGAACAGGCCCACAATCACGTTCGCGCCGTCCACCACCGTATCAGCCGGCGGAATTGCGATGAGTTCCTGGCGGTCGGTATATCCCAGCATGCTGAGCAGCGTGTCGTTGCAGTCTACCGTCCTGGCCGTGGCAAGACAGGCATCGAGAAACGCCGGATGCTCCGCAATATAGGCCCGCAAATCCGTCACGCCCTCTGCCTTCAACGCATCCAGCAGAACCTTGGCACCACGAAAATCGCACTCGGCGACGGCGATGTTCTTGTCGTCGAAGAGATTGCGATAGCGCCACTGTGTCTGCACGAGTTCGCCGGTGCGCTCTTCCACCTTGCGCGCCAGAGCCGCGTTCAACTCTTTGATCTTTTCTTGGGCCCGCAATTCAGCATCGACATCGGACAGACCGCCGTACCAGCGCTCGATCTCTCCCGTTGCGGAGCGATAAGGGCGTCCGATGGATAACATCCAACGATACGAACCATCGCGATGACGCAGCCGGAAATTGGTGCGGTATTCCTCCCCCCTTTTCCTCGCCGCTTCCCATGTCTTCAAGAAGTCGGGAACGTCGTCGGGGTGCATAGGTTTCGTCCAACTTTGATCGCTGAGGGCCTCCGTCACCCCCATTCCGGTGATGTCTTCGAAGCGTTGGTTGAGAAAATCGCAATAACCGTCAGCCCGCGTTGTCCACAGAAGCGGCGGCACCGAGTCGGCAAAATTCCTCAACTCCCGCACTCTGCGTTCCAGGCCGACGGGCGCGAGTCTCAGGGCCTCACGGTCAACCAACAGTATTCCGATCGCCGCGATGGTGATGAACGACAGGACAAACCACACAATAGAGGTGGTGTCGTAAGGCCCTGCGGCAAAGCCGATGACGGTCAATCCCAGGCTAAGGCCAGTCCAAACTTTTATGGCTCCGCGCTCTTGGCCAAGAGCGGCGAACATCACAACTAGGCCGTAGAGAATGGAGACGGGTCCGGACGTTGGGATAAGCAAATCGATTATGAGGATGACACATGCGAGCAAACCTGCCCCAACGGGACCAAACCATCGTTCCGGCATGCGCATTCACGGCCCAGCTCAGGGAGTTCCCGTAAATGGTGCAATGCTGCTGACAGCAACGCAAGCATGACGCCGCGTTCTGCCGCCGATTCACATCCCCGCAGGGGAAGCTATTCCCTCACACTCCGCGATAAACCAATGTCGTGAACAATGCCGGACTGATGATGGCTTTGCCCCATTGGGCATCAAAGGCAGCGGTCGGCTTGGCCGCGATGACCTGCTCAAGCGTTTTACCTTCCTTCTTGAGCTTGGCGACGTTGCCACGGATCGCCACCAGCATATCGCGATACGCGATGAGATCCTTCTGCGAGCCTGCCGGCCCATGTCCCGGAACGACGATGGTGTTCTTTCCCGCCATCGCAATATTGGCATTCGCGGCCTTGATCATGCCGTCGATGCTGCCGCCCGCGACATAATCAATAAAGGGATAGAGGCCGTTCCACCACGTGTCGCCGGTGACCAGAACATCGGCCTTGGTGAAATAGAGCGAAAGATCGCCATCCGTGTGCGATGGCCCGTAATAGCGCAGGCGCACATTCTCGCCGCCGAACGGGATCACCTTCTCGGTCTGTACTTGCTCGGAAACACGGCCGGCAGCCGGTACCGGCGTAAAGGTATGGCCCCATTCTTCCACCCGGATCGTCTGCTTCAGGTGTTTGGCCGTATTGGCCTGCGCGATGATGGTGGCGCCCGCCGCATGGGCCCAGGCATTGCCGTCGGTATGGTCCCAATGCCAATGGGTGTTCACGAGATATTTGATTGGTCCAGGATGAATGGCCTTCAGCTTCGCCATCAACTTCTTCTGCGACACGGCGATCCCGATATCGGCCATAAACAGGCCGTCCGGCCCGGGCAACGCGACCATATTGCCGCCCGAGCCTTCCAGCATCACCACGCCGCCGCGCAACGGCTTCGCCGAAATCGCCGACGTGGCCGCCTCGGCATTGATGGCGTCGTAAGGTGTCGCCACAGCGCTGCTAAGCGACAACGCCAGACTCACTCCGACGGCAATCGTCCGAAGCGCGGATTTCATAGCCATGTTTCCTTATGAACGGATAAAGGCCAGCATATCGGGATTGAGCACATCGGCCTGGACGGTCAGCATCCCGTGGGGAAAGCCCTTGTAGACCTTGAGTTCGCCCTTCTTCAGGAGCTTGGCCGACAGCAACGCCGAGTCCGCAATCGGAACGACTTGATCGTCATCGCCGTGCAGAACCAGGGTCGGCACGGTGATCGCCTTCAAGTCTTCGGTCTGATCGG
Source organism: Alphaproteobacteria bacterium (assembly GCA_023259375.1). Classification (GTDB taxonomy): domain Bacteria; phylum Pseudomonadota; class Alphaproteobacteria; order Micropepsales; family Micropepsaceae; genus Rhizomicrobium. The sequence goes on along the minus strand of JAHFQC010000014.1, from coordinate 62,665 downwards.
TTTCCGAGAACACCTTGATGCAATCATACTGGGCCTTAGCTCCACCGATCATGCCCTGGCGCCACCAGTTCTGGATCACGCCGGGATAAACTTTCGCGCCCGGACGGTTGAAGCCATAGAACGGGCCGCTGGCGATATCCATGTAGAGCTGAGCCCGATTGGCGGCCAATGCCTTGCGATAGCCGTCAAAGACTTCGATGGGCAAGCCGCCGGGGTTCTTGTCGGTTTTGACCATGATCGGGGGAATGGCGCTCACGATGATCGCCTTGGCCACCCGCCCCGGCTTGGCGCGCGCGACGTACCGGACCGCTTCACCGCCGCCGGTCGAATGACCGATATGGACCGCATTCTTGAGGTCGAGCGCGTCGGTCAGCGCCGCGACGTCGGCGGCGTAGGTGTCCATGTCGTTGCCGGTATCGGTCTGCGTCGACCGGCCATGCCCGCGCCGGTCATGCGCGATCACGCGAAAACCCTGCGCCAGGAAGAACAGCATCTGATTGTCCCAATCGTCAGAACTCAGCGGCCAGCCATGATGAAAGAAGACCGGCTGCGCGTCCTTGGGCCCCCAATCCTTGTAAAAGATGTCGGTGCCGTCCTTCGTCTTGATGGTGGCCATTACCCCATCTCCTTTCATATGAACGTTGCTGCTGTCGGGTGAGGCCCAGGCGAGCGATGTCAGCGCTCCAGCCGCGGCCATTCCCGCGATCAGGTCACGCCGGGACGGACCAAAGGACTCTGATGTGTCGTCCATATTCTGCCCTTCCGTATTCTGCGGACCACTGTTGACGGGAACCAGTGTCGTGGGTCGAAGGGAAGAGCGCCATCATACGTTGGTACAGGAAGCCGAGACCTTCTTTACGACGCGCGCAAGCAAAAGGCCGGAGACGATGGCCTCCGGCCCTTCGCCAGGAAATGCAGCGTTACAGGTCTTCGAGCGCCGAAAACGCGTCAATTGCGCGTGTGGAATAGACCAGTGCCGCCCCGGCATTGAGCGCAATCGCCACTCCGAGCGCTTCCGCAATTTCTTCCCTAGAGGCGCCATTCTTCTGGGCGGCCTGCGCATGGACCGTAATACAGCCGTCGCAGCGCAGCGTGACCGCTGCTGCCAAGGCGATAAGCTCGCGCGTTTTGGCGTCCAGATGCCCAGTCTTTGTGCCGGCTCCGCCCAAGGTCACATAACCGCGCACCGTGTCGGGCGACAGCTTACTGAGGCCACCTACACCCGCGAGGACCTGATCGCGATATCCGTTCCAATCCATCATATGCATGTGATTACGCCTCCATTCGAATGGTCATCGCCGGTCAGTCCGCACGGCTACGACGCTGCTCATCCTGCTTCCGCCGCGAAACGCGCTTCGACCTCAGCCATCTTCTCAGCAAGTTCGGTTGGCGTCAGAAGACCTTTGGTGAAGAGAATATTCGCGAAGGTCACGATCCAGCGCTCGTAATAGGGAAGCTTGCCGATCAGATCGGCACCCAGCGCTTCGACGCCTTTGCGCTTCTCCTCGGTGTTGATGATCTTCTTGAAATCGAGCACATCGGCGAGCGCGTGGCAGCGCTTCTCCCATGGCTCCAGGACATGATCCACTTGCACAATGGAACCGGCCTCCGCACCGCCGATGTCGTTCGGCAGGCGGCTGACGAAATCTGCGGTCATGACGCAGCCCTTTCGGCGACAGTGACGGGAATGACACCGATCATGGCGTCCCGCGTGACAATGGCGGCGAGTTCATCCTCGGACCAGCCCTCGGTTCCTTGCGGGCGGCGCGGCAGCACGAGATAGCGGATCACGGCCGTGGAATCGCTGACGCGGATTTCCACATCGTCCGGAATGATGGTGCCGAACTCTGCCAGAACTTTGCGTGGCTCACTCACCGCGCGTGCCCGATAGGGCTTGGCCTTGTACCAATCCGGCGGCAGTCCCAGCACAGGCCGCGGATAACAGGAGCACAGTGTGCAGACGATCAGATTGTGCACCGTCTCCGTGTTCTCGAGAACGATGAGTTGCGTATCGTCGTAGAAGGTGATCCCGAGTTCTTCACACGCCGCACGGCCGTCGGCCAACAAACGTTCACGGAAGGTCGGGTCGCTCCAGGCCTTGGCGACGACGCGCGCCCCCAAAGCGGGCGTGCGGGAATCGAGCACCTCTATCTGGTGGCGGATCTCGTTCGCCGTGATCAGCCCCTTACCGATCAGAAGCTCGCGAACGGCCGTTTCCATGATCTCGTAGTAGGACGGCTTACTGTCACTGGTAATCGGCTCGTGGGGATGATCATGCTCGGACATCAGACGCGCTCCAGCCAGGTTTCAAAGATCTCGATTTCCAGCGCGTCATTGGCGGGACCGCCGTATCCGGGCCAAAGTTCGGTCATGGCGAACGCCACCCGGTAATAATGGCGTCTGTTGCCGGCGTTGCGACCGTAGCCCTCTTCCTCGTTATCAATCATCGCGGGCTCGATCACCCGGACGACTTTTCCGAGGCAGCCGCGCAAATAGGTCGGCACACGGTAGTGGCCGATCGGCGAACGTGACGCGACGCGGACAAGATCGTCCACTGCAAAAACAGGGATCTCATTCAGGGCCGGCTGGATGCCGTCGACGGCGAAGGGTGTCATGTCGATTACTCCGACGTTCGCCTCATGCTGGACGAAGTCCGCCCACCCCACCATTCGACCCACTTATCGGCACAGCCATACCTTGGTTGAGGAGTGCCGCCGCTGCACACTAGGAAATGTACCGCCCGATACCTCGATCGACTGCGCATTGACCCAGCCAAGATCGTCCGACAGTAATTGGGCAATGACCTACCCCGCCTCGTCCGGCTTGCAGAACAGGCGAGCATTTTTGCGGCACCAATTCGTCTGTTGCCGCCGGTGATCACAATGACTCTTATGAAGTTTCCTTCGGATTAGGGGTGGGCGAAATACAGCCAGCCAATTGCGCCTCTAGCTCCGCGATACGGGCGCGAAGAGGGGCCGTCGAAGCGGTTATCTCGGCCTCCGTGAAACGCGGAGTAATGTATTTCGGGCAGTTCCAATCTACCGCCTCGACACGCACGAGCGCGTAGTGTTCCGGGGCGCGTCCCCACGGGTCCATTCCAAGCATGGCTTCAAGTTCCGGCCGCGCAGCCCGATCGTGAAAGGAGAGATGGCCAAGCGCTTTCAAACGCCGCTGATTGGGATAATCCATGAAGATCATCGCGCAACGGCCATCAGCTTTGGCGTTACCGGTCGAGATATATTGTCGGTTTCCGGGATATTCGGCCCAGCCGAGCGTTGCGGCGTCGAGCACCTTTACAAAACCGGCCGCCCCGCCGCGGTGCTGAACATAGGGCCACCCAGTTTCGGAAACCGTGGCCAAATAGAAGCTGTCGCGGGCCGTGATGAATGTTCTAGCTTGCGCATACAGCACCTCCTGCCCGGGCCCGCCACCTGACAACCGGGCATAAGCCGCACGCGAACCCCGCCGTTCCTGCTCCGCCGTGACGGCAGGCGTGAACGCGATATCATAGAAGGGATGGGCCACCGCTATCTCCCTTGCGTAGGGCGCACTGCCAAACGCCCGCGGCAAGTGCGCCTTGCCATGCGAATGAGATCAAGCTCCGACACTCCGGGTGCAGAGGCTGAGTGCACGATCGCCTGCCTCAAACCGATTTCCCATCCGACACCGTTATCGACGACCACCTACTTTGGTTTGGTATCGCAAAGCTCGCTTACGCCCTACCCTGGAAATTGAAGGACCATCGCCGGGAGCAGGCCCGGCATTGCGATTTGTGCTTCCCAACGTCCTGGAGACACCACCTTGGCACAAGACAACCGCGAGGCCAGCAACATGGCCCTTGTTGAAGACAAATTCGCAGCCTGGGTCGCGGGCACCGGCAGCCCATTCGAATTACTCGCGGAGAACGCAAGCTGGACCATTGCGGGCAACTCGGCGGTATCGAAGACCTACACCAGCCGGAGCGCTTTCCTGACCGAAGTCATCCAGCCCTTCAACGCGCGTATGAGCGTTGGTCTCAAGCCCGTCATTCGCCACCTCTATGCCGACGGTGACACGGTGATCGCACTTTTCGACGGCGCGGGCGTCGCAAAGGATGGACACCCCTATACAAACACCTATGCTTGGTTCATGCGCTTTGAAGAAAAAAAGCTGGTCGAAGCAACCGCCTTCTTCGATAGCCTCGCGTTCAATGAGCTTTGGCAGCGCGTCGATCCGGAAACGGTTTAATCGGCTCATTGCCTGAATCGGTTAGCCCATGGCGATCGCACATCCCGCCGGAAGCGGCTGCCTCCAGAACGTCCACTTGCCTTCGGCCGCTACTAGACCGGCAATCTAGCCGGTAACGTCCAGGCGACTGGCCGTGATGGCGAAGGAACACCTTCGAAAATGCGGCCACGGTCTCATAGCCGACACGGCTCGCAATCCGCGCAATCCCGTCGTCGCTTGATTCAAGCAAGAACGCAGCCTCTTCCATCCGCCGGGCGACCAGATAGCGGTACATCGATTGGCCGACGAGCCTGGTGAAGCGGGCCGAAAAAGCCGATCGACCCAGCCCCACGCGTTGTCCGAGGTCGTCAAGAGCCCACGGCCGATCCGGCCGCTCGTGGATCAACTGAAGCGCCGGCCCGATGTGAGGATCCGCCATCGCGCCAAGCCAGCCACCTTCGCCGGGAGCGAGCGATTTGATCCAGCTTCGCAGCACCTCGACGAAGAGCACCTCCGTCAGCCGCGAAAGCGCAACGCCCTGGCCGGGGCGATCACGCGCCGCCTCGCTCACCATGCGCCGCAGAATCGCCTCGAGCCACTCGCTGTCCTCCGCCGGCTTGAGGAAAAGAACGGGCGGAAGCAATTCCAGCACGCTGCCGCGCGAAGGCCGCGCCATTGTGAACTTGCCGCAGATCATCGTCGAACACGGCTCCGCCTCGCCACCGTGATGGACGACGCCCAGATGCGCAGGCGATCGATCGAAATCCTGAACCGAGAACGGCTTGGTCCGACGATCCGAATAGAACTCATGCGGCTCACCGCGAGAAATGACGACGAAGTCGCCCGCGGTCATGCGGAATTCTCGGCCCTGATCGAGGGCGAGGGTCGCCGTGCCACGGCTGAGATAATGGAACAGGGCGTAAGGACGCTGCGGTAGCGTCAACCGCCAGGGATGACCAAGCTCGAAATGAAAAAGCAAAGTCCCGCCAAGGCGAACGCGATCGAGCACTTCGGCGAGGATGTCCATGGCGCCGATATTATTGGCGCGGACGATCCGACACAATACTTGGACGATTGGGATCTACCGTCCGAGAGCTCTCCACATTAAGTCCTGCTAAGCGCACGGACACATCGTGTGATCGTACGCATTCATTACTGCAGATGGAACAAAGTGCCCCGACGGCACCGTCGTCCATCATGCTGACAGGAGCTCTAATGCCAAACCTTCTCCTTTCAACCGCTGCCGTCTTCATTGCCGGCGCGGCGTTCGCCGCCGCCGCCCAAGCGACGGATTTGCCTAAGGGCGCGGCCCACAATATTGTCCTGGTCCACGGCGCTTTCGTCGACCAGACGAGTTGGAAGCCCGTTGCCGATATCCTCACGAAGAAGGGTTACAACGTCACGCTGGTCGAAAATCCGCTCACCTCCCTCGCCGCGGATGTCGATGCCACCAAACAAGCGCTGGCGAAGCAGAACGGCAAGACCGTTCTCGTCGGCCATTCCTGGGGCGGCGTCGTCATCACGCAGACCGGTGGCGATCCCAAGGTCTCCGCGCTGGTCTACGTCTCCGCCTTTGCACCCGACGTCGGGCAGTCTTTGGCGGCCCTCGCCCAGAGCGGTCCGGCAACCGAAGGCACCGCAGCGATTCACGCCGACGACAAAGGCAACCTCACCATCGATCCCAAAGTGTTTCCTTCGGCCGTCGCGGCAGACCTGCCGCCGCAGATTGCCGAAAGCTTGGCTAACAACCAGCTGCCGCTGAATCACACGGCGTTCGCGGCCCCGGTCGATACGGCTGCCTGGCACGACAAGCCGACGTTCTACGTGATCAGCACCAAGGACAAGGTGATCGCGCCCGAGGCCCAGAAGTATTTCGCCACCAAGATGAATGCCCAGACGACGGAAGTCGCCGGCAGCCATGCCTCGCTCGTCGTGCATGCCGAGGAAGTCGCGGCGGTGATCGAGAAGGCCTCACTCGCGAGGTGACGATACTGCTCTCGGCCCACCACTCCGGGAGCGCCTGCGCCTGCTTAAGGGAACACAGAACGCATCGAACCGCGCCGAGGACAAGATGACGATAAACAAGATCGAGGTTGAACGTTTCAGCCTTGCGAGTTCAAAACCATTCGATGCTGTTGTAGCCGCGCTGAAATCGGCGGTAGGGCAACCTGACATAGTCCGATTTTTTAAAGCGGCTGGAGCGGCGAATTCGTTGCCGGATCTCCAGCGAGTTGTTCAAAGCGGGCTTGGCCGATCGGGTCTTATGATGTTCGCGGAATTTGACTTGGGCACCATCCTGCGTCGCGGAACTGGTGCCAAGACGCCCAAGAGCATGCGGTTTGTAATGGGCAACCCACTCATCATGAAGGAAATGGTCAAGCACGTCCCCGATGCCGGATCTTATGCTCCAGTCACGGTCCTTATTGATGAACGTTTCGATGGCGTGCATCTTTCCTATGATAAAATGGAGAGCTATCTGCTGCCGTATGGCTGTGCGCAAGCACTTGCCGTCGCTCGCGATCTCGACGCGAAAATCACAACCTTACTGCGCGAATGTGCGAGCTAAATCGTCCTGATTACGGGTTCTCGCTGCAGACTGGCGATATACGCGCGGAACACTGAAAGGAGCTTACATGCTGCGTACAGCGATCACCGTTGCCATCGCCCTCGTTCTGGCAGACGCTATCGCCACCCCGGCCGCCATTGCCCAGCAGGCTCCGCATGACGCGGAGATTGCTCCTGAATTTCGGATGAAGGGGGACGTCGTCTCGATCCCGTTCGTCATGGTACGCGAATTCCCGTTCGTGGAAGCTGAGATCAATGGGGTGAAGGGCAAGCTCCTGCTCGATACCGGCGCGCTCGAAGCACTGAGCCTGAACCACAATCACCTCAAGCTCCCCGAGGGGCGCGTCATCGGACGAGGCAATTTTGCCAGCGGCCAGACTTATGAAATCGTCCTGCGTCCCAGCGTGGAGAAGGTCAGCCTCGCGGGCGGACTAACCTACCATCGCATCACGAACCTCTACAGCCAGGACGCGACGCAGCTCGAACACATCACCCCCGATTTCCTGGGCTGGCTGGGCCATGCGTTCTGGGCAGGCTATGCCGTGAAGTTCGACTACAAGGCGTTGAAGGCGACCTTCTACAAGAGTGGACCTGCAGCATTCCTGAAGGGCGAGATTGTAGTCGCCGCCATCCCCTTCCAGACTCGCAATCGACCCAATATTCCAGTCTTGACCGCCATGATCGGCGACGCCGCCTTCGAAACGGTTCTTGATACCGGCCAATACGGCAACATCTACGCCGATACGGCGACGCTCGAACATCTCGCTGCCATCGGGGCAGTCAGCCCGACGCAAGGGACCGGTGACCTCAACATCCTTGCGGTCCGGTTCCGCGAGGGCCCCGCAATCCCAATGGCCAAGCTTGCAAGCCATGCGATCGAGGAGGCAAAGCCTTTCGCCAAGGGTATCGGCGTCACGTCACCTCGGATATTGAGCTTGGGTTACGTTTTCCTCAAACAGTACAAGACGGTGTGGGACTACCCCAACGGAACGCTCTATTTGTTGAAGCCCTAGCGGGAATCAACCGGATCGATTCCCATCTCGTGATGTTCTCTCATCCGGCCGTTGCGGCTAATCTCATCGAAAAGGCGGCATCAACGGCAAGGACGGTTCCTAATCCAATCACGAAGCGGCTAGTCGACATACAGTACGGTGCGCCGACAGACGTCTCCACTCTCACGGCCGAAGGACAAAACCATGAACCGACGCGCGTTCTCGACCACATTGCTTGCCGCTGCTTCGTTGACTTCTTTCAGCGGCATGGCCGCTGCGCCTGCGCCAGCGCGCAACATCGTTCTCTTGCACGGGTTATTCGCCGACGGATCGTGCTGGTCCGAAGTGATCTCGCGCCTTCAAGCGGTAGGACTCAACGTCACTGCTGTGCAGAATCCTCTGACGACGCTGCCGGAAGCCGTTGCCTCAGCGCAGCGCGTGCTCGACCGGCAAGATGGGCCGACAGTCCTGGTCGGGCATTCCTTCTCCGGCATGATCGTTACCGAGGCGGGCGTGCACCCCAATGTCTCGTCTCTGGTCTATGTGGCAGCGCGGGCGCCTGACGCAGGCGAGGACTATACTGCTTTGGCGAAGACCTACCCCACGCCACCGGCATCCGCTGGGATTGTCTTCGACGGCGATGAAGGGCGTCTCTCCGAAGCGGCGTTTCTGCGCGATTTCGCCAGCGATCTGCCTGAAGCGCAAGCGAAGATGCTTTATGCGGTCCAGGAACCATTCCACAAGGCGCTGCTTACGGGCAGAACCACGCACGCGGCCTGGCGGTCAAAGCCGAGCTTCTATGCCGTTTCGACAGAAGACCGGACGATCAACCCAGACCTCGAGCGCTTCATGGCCAAGCGCATGGGCGCTAAGACCATCGAAGTGAAATCAGGCCATCTCTCGTTGATTTCCCATCCCAACGAAATCACCCGCCTCATACTGGAAGCGGCCGGAGAACGCGCTTAGTGGACGAGTGGCTTGGGGTGAAAGTGATCACTTTCGAAGCCGGAAAAGACGTGCCATGCAGCGCTTCAAATCCCCTCGCAAACGGTAATCTGTGGAATTTCGCCAGTAGCGATGTCACTGCGAAATTCGGCACCAAAACTGCGCCAAAGCCGCAGCGTTGCGGAGCATTTCATTCTCTGCAAATCACCCTGCACACGGAATCGACAACCGATTTACGCCGCAACATATTCTATCGGGTTGCGGCCAATCTGCCGTAACCGGCGATGACAATATAGCAAACTGCTGGAACCAGGAGAGCAAGGCTCAGACCGTAGTGGTCTGCTACGGCGCCATAAAGCAAGGGAATGACGGCGCCTCCCACGATCGCCAAACAGAGGAGCGCTGACGCGCGCGGGATGTCTTCCCCGAGACCCTCCAATGCCAACGCGAAGATGGCCGGGAACATGATCGAGTTGGCGAGCCCGATCGAAAGCACCGCAATGACGGCAACGGCGCCGTTGGTCTGCGAAGCAGCGACGGCCAATCCCGCCGCGACAATGGCATGTGCGAATAGAACCCGGCCTGCCGGTACGCGCGCCAGCACGGCCGAACCGATAAAACGCCCGACCATCGCCAGTCCCCAATAGACGCTGACCATAGCCCCCGCGATTTGCGGCGCCGCAAGTTCGACATTCCGGAACGACGTGTTGTCGAGCATTCCGCTGATTGCAGCACCGAACACGCCAGCTTGACTGGCCAGCACCGAGCGTTGCATCAGATAATTGGTGAGACCGCTGCCGATCGATACTTCAGCGCCGACATAGAGAAAAATCGACAACACACCCAGCATCAAACGCGGTTGCCGCAGAAGCCTCCCACTCAGCGGCTTGCTCACGCTCGCGATCCGCGGTGATTGCTGCCTCCGGCGCGCCCAGAAGACCGCCGCAAGCAGCAACAGAATGACGGCAATGATGACAAAGGGCTCCGGCGGCATAGACTTGCCGGGGGCAAGCGCAGCCGGCGCGCGCGCATCCACCGCTTCGATGGCCTCCTCCAGCACCACATTGCTCCCCTGGAGAAAGAAAAAAGCGGCGATCAGCGGGCCGATGACCCGGCCGAGCGAGTTGAACGCTTGGGCCAGCGAAAGCCGGCTGCTGACGCTCCGCCGCAATCGCAAAACCGCGACATAGGGAGAGGCTGAGACCTGCAAGAGAACTATTCCGGTAGCGACCGTGAAGAGCGCCACCAGAAACCCGCCATACGTTCCCATCGCGGCCGCTCGCGCGAACAGCAAGCACCCGGCCGCCATCGCGGTCAGACCAAACGCCATGCTGCGGACGTAACCGAAACGGGCCACCACGCTGCCGGCCGGAATGGCAAAGAACAAATAGGCGAGGAAAAATGCCGATTGCGTGAGCATCGCATCGGTAAAGCTGAGCGAGAACATCTCCCGGAGCTTGTAGACCAGGGGTTCATGCAGAACCGCGACGACACCCATGGCGAAAAAGAGGACGTGGCATAGCCGGAAAGCGGGCGCGTCCACCTCCCTATTGGGATGCTCAGCCATGTGTTCGCGTGATCTCAGACGCCACCCTCAACAGATGCGCACAATCGGAATTCCAACGGGGCCGTTTTTTGTATCCCAACGGAAGCCTAGGAGACTGACACCAGCGAAACAAGGACGTTGGACCGATCCATAAATGACCGCAGAGCCTATGCTCGGGCTTTGCTGCGACCGCTGGCACCGAAAGGCTTCGCCGTCGAGCCGCGCTTGATAACCGCCGAATCGAGGTTCACTTCGGGTGCTTCGCCGTATCGCTTCTCGTCCAGCAGCAGATCGACGGCCAGCGCCGCCATCTCCGAAATCGGCTGCCGCACGGTGGTCAACTGCGGCCATACCACCGTCGCCGACAAGGAGTCGTCATACCCCGCCACCGACAACTGATCCGGTACGTTGATGCCGAGCCGGGCCGCGGCCACCATGGTTCCAAGCGCCATCTCGTCGTTACCGGCAAAGATCGCCGTCGGCGGGTCTTTGAGCTGAAGCAGCTTCTTTGCCCCAACCTCGCCGGCGCGGAACGAGAAATCGCCCGGAGCGACATAGGCGTCCTGCCGGGGAATCCCGGCTTCATCGAGCGCATCGAGAAAGCCTAGTAGGCGTTCCTTGCCCGCGTAATGTCTATCGCCCCGGATGAAACCGATTTTGTGATGGCCTAGCTTGATCAGAAGCTGGGTCATCTGGCGCGCGGCAAGCCGGTCATTGGTCTTCACGACCGGGGTCTCTCCGTCGTGCAAATCCGACGCGACGAGGACATGCCGCAGATTTTTGGCCTTGAGAGCAGCCAGGAACGAAGCCCTCTGCGAAAGCGGCGGCGACACGATCACTCCGTCGACCCGCAAATGCTCCAGACGCTCGATAACCGCGATTTCGTCTTCGGGCGTGACCTGCTCGAAAACCAAGTGATAGCCGGCTTCGCTGCAGCGACGCAGGGCACCAGGCTGAGCCCGGGCCAGATACATCGCGGCGGCAGCCTCGTTCGAAGGCTTGACTCCGACCAGCGCAATGAGAAATGAGCGGTGACTGCGAAGCTGTCTGGCGGAGACATTGGGGCTGTACCCCAGCTCTTGCATTGCCTTTTCGACAACCTCGCGTGCACCGGGACTGACGGCAGCCTCGCCGTTGACCACCCGCGCGACCGTCTTGAACGACACGCCTGCCAGTTTGGCGACTTCCTTGATCGTCGGCCGGCGCTTCTTTTCGGGTGTTTTACGCATATCGGGCTCTAACGAAATTGGACTAGATCAAATCCGGTACACCCGTCTTCCGAAATCATTTTTCACCAAGACGCGGAGGACCGTACGCTACCGTATGCACGATACGCCAGGTTGAAAACAGCCGCAATTGAGACGACTGGTCCGCATCCGTTCAGTAGTGAAACTCGCCGCCGGGTTGCCGTGCCCCAAAAGCATGTCAGGGCGGGCGATCCGGCGTACGACGTCAAAACTCGATCCAATCCTGTCCAGCATCCGCCGCAACAGCACTAGCCGCACCGGCACTCGCCCGGCGCAGAGGGGTGGCCGCAGGCCCGCCTGGATTGGCGGAGCGAGCCTGCGGCCTTCTCGTGGACTTGGCGGTGACAGGGGGAGTAACCGCCGCGGTTCTGGGGAGGGGCGATGAGGTAGTGTCACCAACCGAAAAGAACCCCACGAGTTCGGAAAGCCTTTGAGTGTCACCCGCCAGGCTGCGCGAGGCCGCCGTCGATTGCTCGACCATGGCGGCGTTCTGCTGGGTGACCTGATCCATCTGGCCGACGGCGGCATTCACCTCCTGAATGCCGGTGGCCTGCTGTTCTGCCGCCTTGGCGATCTCGGCGACCAGCGCATTGATCCCCTCGACCTGGCTCACGATCTGCTTCAACGCCGCACCGGTTTCGCCGACGTACTTGACGCCATCGGCGACGTGCTCGCCCGAGGCGTTGATCAGCGTTTTGATCTGTTTGGCCGCTTCGGAGGAACGCTGGGCCAGAGCCCGCACTTCCGAGGCTACCACCGCGAAGCCTTTGCCGGCCTCTCCCGCACGTGCCGCTTCGACACCCGCGTTAAGGGCGAGCAGATTGGTCTGGAAGGCAATCTCGTCGATCACACCGATGATATCGGTGATCTTCTTCGAGGACTGGGCGATCTCGTCCATCGCGTGAATGGCGGTCTCCACCACGTGCCCGCCGCCTTCCGCCGCCGACCGCGTGTTCGCGACATCGTGGGACGCATTCTTGGCGTTGGACGCGGTCATCTTGATCGTCGCGGTGATTTCATCGAGCGCCGCCGCGGTCTCCTCGAGGCTGGCCGCCTGCTGCTCGGTACGGTGCGACAGATCTTCAGCAGCGTGGGAGATTTCTCCTGCCCCGTTGGCGATCTCGTTCGACGTTGAGAGGACGGTCTTCATGGTTTCATGCAAATGCGACATCGCCAGATTGAAGTCGTCCTTCAGCTTGGCGAAGGCGCCGTCCAGTTTCGCCGTCACGCGATGGTTCAAATCGCCTCGGGCGAGATGGTCAAGACCGGTACCGATCGAAGAGACGATCTCCCTGGTCTGCTCCTCCTTCGCCTGCTCGGCGGCAACCAGTTGCCGATTGAACGACGCCATCGAGGTGGCAAGCTTGCCGATCTCGTCCTTCTGCTCGGCATGAGGAATGGTCACGTCCCGGCGGCCGCCGGCCATCGCGCCGACAACGTCCGTCAGACGATTGAGCGGCGAAGATACCGAGCGGACCAGCCAGATCCCGCAGGCAGCCGACAGGGCCATGCCCACGGCGAGGAAAACGAGAATGAGGATCTGGGCGATATCGTATTCGCTTTGCGCAAAGGCGAACTGGCCGCCCATCTTCTTCTGATTGTCGTCGATGGCCGCTTTGCACATGTTGACAAGGTTCTGGTAAGGATCGCCCATGCCCTTGAAGAGGTATTTGACAGCCGCGCTCTGCCCCTGAGCTTGGTTGGTCGCGAACAGGGTCTTGTCCATCGCAATATAGTTCCGCCAAGCGGTTTCGATCTTATCGGCGGTAGCGATCTCTTCCGGCGTTGTTGACAGCTCGCGATTGTGCTGAAGAGAACGGGCAACGGCGACGCCCAGAACATCCAGCGCGGCCTGCCCCGTTTTGCCGTTTACAGAAAAGCCCGGAATGATGCTCGATGCTTGGCGAATGCGGTAACGAGACATGTTCAACTGGACCTCGCCCAGCGCCGAAGCTTTAGGCAGGCCGTGGATGTAGACCTGATCGCCCGCCGATTTCACCGACGACAGCCGGAACACAGCTACCGATCCGAGGGCTATGGTCGCCAGCAACACTAGAACAAAGGCTGCCACCACCTTTTTCCCGACCGAAAGATCTTTCAAACTCGTCACTTGCCGCTCCTGCCCTCTGCGCGCGCCGACATGGTTCCAATGACCGGAATGCGCATGTCGCCGACTGCTAAATTGGGGTCCCCAGTTTCACCCGGCACGATGACATGACAACGTTGCCAATCGGTATACGAACAGGATTAATTCACCGGCAGACGGTGTAAAATGTGGTCCGATTTGGGATCAATCCCGAGCACAATGTCGCAAAGAGAGGACGACAGCGTCAGTTGAGCGTGACGATGATCGTCCAGTCGAAATCAGCCCCGGGATCGAGGCGGACGGTTCCGTCCTGCGTGACCAGCGAGTTCTGTTTTCCCGCCCACGGCTCGGGGGCAAAGAACCCGCGTTGCGGGTCTCCCCACAAGTTGAAAAAGACGGGATCGCCGGCCGGCGAACGGCTTTCACGATGCGATACCGCCAAGGTGAGGCCGCTCGGGTCGATCACTTTGACCCAAACTGCATCTTTCGGGAATCCGGTCAGCGACCACGCCTTGCGCGTGCCGAGTTGGGTAAGCGGCAGTGGAGCAGCTACCTCAAACGGCACGGAGGCTCCCGTTGGAATGCCTCCATCGTCGAGGAGGAGCCGTTTGGTCGCGGGAGTGTCGAAGGTGACCGCCCCAGCGTCGCCGCCTGGAACCAGCGGGACGTTGTAGGTCATATGATTGCCGATCGAGAACGGCATCGGCCCCACATTGTTTTCCGCGGCATGCACCTGCTGACGGATCGTCACGGTATTTTTCCCGACGGTGTAGGTCGTCGTGACTTTGAACCCGAACGGATAGAGCTTGCGCGTCTGGGGATTATCGCCAAGGCTTAACGTGACGGTCTTGCCCGCAGCTGTTTCGGTCTCTCCCACAACGGTCCACGGCAGATCGCGAGCAAAGCCATGGATCGGCATCGGATAGAACGTGCCGTTCGCGATCCAGCCCGGCTTTTTGGCATTGCTAGCGGGATCAATTGCCGCGTTGCGTCCCGTCGCCGGCCACAGGATCGGCGCCTTGCCGTCCCAATCCGAAGTCGGACTGAAATCCATCCCGCGGTACAACAGCTCAATCCACTGCCCTTTATAGCGGAATTCCAGGCCGACCATCCCGCCGCCGCGCTGGGGCGCAATATGGGCGCGGAGCTGATCACCCTGCAGTACGATCAGATCACCGGCCGCACCGGATGGCGTCCAAGCCGCCAAGGCCGAAGCCGATGCCAGCACACAGAACGCCAAAGCGGCCAAGCCGCTGCGGCGAGAAATGCGTACCGGAATTTGCTTCGTCATATCCTGCAACCTTAGTCGGCGCCGAAATCGTCCCATACCTCGGGCACATGCTTCTTCGGCATTGGACGCTCAGGCGCCGCGGGTGTGGTCCGCAACGGCGCAAACGCGGCCTGGAGTTGCCGCAAACGCTTGTCCATCGCCTTGGCGATGTCGGGATGCAGCGAGGCCACACTGTAGCTCTCGGTCTTGTCGCGCATGTCGTAGAGCTGTGGATACCCGCGCCCTTTGAACGTCATCAGATTGGCCAAGTAGAAATCGGCCGAGGTGTATTTCCATTCCTGGGTGCGGATACCGACGAGATCTTCGTTGCTGAACAGCAGCAGTTCCTGATGCGGGCTCGACGCGCCGTGCATCAACACGTTCGAAATATCCATACCGTCGAGCTGAACGCCTTTCGGCAAAGGCTTTCCGGCCAACTTGCAGAAGGTCGGCAGGAAATCGATGCCCATGGCGATGACGTTGCTGCGGCTTCCGGCCGGAATGCGGCCCGGCATGCGGGCCACGAACGGCACGCGATAACCGCCGTCATAAGCCCCGCCCCCCTTGCGCTGGCGCAAATTGCCCGTCGAGCCTTCGAACCACGGGCCATTGTCGGAGGTGAAGATCACCAGCGTGTTGTCGTCGATCCCTAAGGCTTTCAGCTTGGCGAGAAGACGGCCGACGATGTCGTCGATCTCCATCACCACATCGCCGTAGGCGCCGGCGGCGGATTTGCCGGCGAACTGCCCGAACGGATAATTCGGCAGATGCGGTCCGCTTAAGGCGAGATCGAGGAAGAACGGACGGTTCTTGTTCTCTTCGAGGAATTTCTCGGCGCGGGCGAAGAACATCTCCTGCAGGCGCACATACTCGAAAGGCAGCTCGGTGATGTTTTTGCCGGTATCCTCATAGAGCTTCAGCGGCTCCATATCGTGGCTGTACGGTAGACCGTAGAACAGGTCGAAGCCGCGCTTGGTCGGCGGCCACGCCGGACCGGTATGGCCGAGGTGCCATTTGCCGATCAGCGCGCTGACGTATTCCGGCTTCAAGGCTTTGGCGATCGTCACTTCCGAGAGCGGCAGGCCGCGGGTCTCGTTCTGCATGATGACGCCGCGCCCCAACCCGGTGCGGATCGCATAGCGCCCGGTCAGCATTCCGGCGCGCGAGGGCGTGCACAGATTGGCCGGCGCATAATAGTCGGTCAGCGTCAGGCCTTCTCGGGCCATCGCATCAATGTTCGGCGTTGGAATGGTGGTGCCACCGGTAACGCCGACATCGCCGTAACCGAGATCATCGCAATAAATGACGATGAAATTCGGCTTGCGCGCGGCTGCGAACGCCGGCGGGATCAGCATCGATAGAGCCGCCCCGGCCACCGCCGATCCAAGAAGCTTTCTGCGGTTCATGCCACCCCTCCAAAACAGATTTAGCGTGCGGGACTTTCGTCTGAAGCACTCTTCGCCGGGGAATTATCGACGTCTTCCGCGAGCCCTTTGCGGAAACTCTTCAGGCCTTTGGCGAAGTCGCCCATCGTATCCGAGATACGGCCCTTGCCGCCGAACAGCATCAGCAGAACTAGCGCAACAACCAGGATGTGATAAATGCTCAAGCTGCCCATGACATTTCCTCCAGAACGGCAGGGTGTGCCAAACAAAAGCAATGACACACCCTTGCCGACCTCCCCGGTGCGGCCGGGGGATTGATTACGGCTTCACCACCGCTGCGCTCACCTGCGCCGAAGACGACACCACCGGATCCGTGGCCGACTTCGCCAGCGTCACGGTGTAGGTGCCGCCTTTGACCTTCCAGCCATGCGCCGCCGTATCGAAATCAGCAAGCAGACGGCGATCAGCGGTGAGCGCTACATGCTTGGTCTCACCCGGCTTGAGATCGACTTTGCTGAAGCCGATCAACCGCGCTGTCTTTTCGCCGGCGGCGTTGGTGAGATAAACCTGCGGCGTATCCTTGCCGGCTTGACTGCCGGTATTGGTCACGTCGAAGGCCACGGTCACGGTATCGCCGCCGGTGACGGCGAGATTGCTATAAGCAAACATCGTGTAACTGAGGCCATAGCCGAACGAGAACAGCGGCTTCAGATCCTTCTTGGCCATCCAGCGATAACCGATGTCCGCACCCTCGGTGTAGCGCACAGGGATCGTCTTGGCCTTGTCGAAATCGCCGCCCATCTGGGGAAGCTCGACGTCATATCCAGCGATCTGAGGACGCGGATTCTGGGCAATGTCAGCCGGGAACGAAATCGGCAAACGGCCCGAAGGATTGACGACGCCGAACAACACATCGGCAATGGCCTCACCGCCACGCGCGCCCGGATACCACGCTTCCATCACAGCCGCGGCTTTCGAGATCCACGGCATGGCGACGGGATTACCAGTCTCCAGCACCACCACCGTTTTGGCATTGGCGGAGGAGACCGCATCGATCAGCGCGTCCTGACCATCGGGCAACGTAAGGTCCGGCACGTCGCCGCCTTCGGCCTGCCACTTGGTGCCGAACACGACAACGACGTCGGCCCACTTCGCCAGCCGGACCGCATCGGAAACATAACGTCCATCGGAGAACTTCACCGCCGCGTTCGGCGCCAGCTTCTTGATGGCCTCCAGCGGCGACGACGGATGATACACGACCTTGCCGAGCAGCCCGGCGATGCCACCACCGCCGAACGGCAGTTCCATAGAACCGGCAGGAATCACCTGCGAAGAACCGCCGCCCGAAATCACGCCGACGTTGGCATTGCCGCCGATCACGGCGATCTTGGTTGCCGTTTTGGCAATCGGCAGCACGTCGACGGAATTCTTCAAAAGGACAATGCCCGCCTCGGCCGTCTTCTTTGCCGCCGCAGCGCCCGCAGCCGCATCGACCGGCTGCTTGACCGGCGGGTGATCGACGATACCCACGGCAAACATCGACCGCAAAACGCGCCGCGCCATGTCATCGAGACGGCTGGCCGGAACGCTGCCATTCTTGAGCGCCAGGGTGAGCGGCTCGGCAAAGAACGGCTTGGTGTCGAATTCGGCGGCCGACTGCTGGTCGAGCCCCTTCGTGGCGTAATCGAGCGCATGGACGGCGCCCCAGTCGGACATCACCCAGCCGGGATACTGCCAATCGCCTTTCAGAACCTTGTTGAGAAGAAATTCGTTGCCGCAGCCCCAAACCCCGTTGATTAGGTTATAGGAGCACATCACCGAACCGGGCTTACCCTGTTCGATGGCAATCTGAAACGCCAGGAGATCGGACTCCCGCATCGACTTTTCGTCGATAACGGAGTCGATGAAGTTGCGGTTGGTCTCCTGATCGTTGACCGCATAGTGCTTGACGGTCGAGATCACATGCTGGTCCTGGATGCCTCGGACATGGGCGCCATCAAGCACACCGGCGAGAAGCGGATCCTCGCCGAGATATTCGAAATTGCGGCCGTTGCGCGGATCGCGGGCCAGATTCACGCCACCGGCCAGCAGCACATTGAAGCCTTTGCTGTGCGCCTCTTTGCCGATGGTAGCGCCACCCGCGTACGCGATATCGGCATCAAAGCTGGCCGCCGTGGCCAGACTGGACGGCAACGCCGTCGCCACGTCGTTGGAGCGGATATTCGCGGGATCGGCGATACCAAGACTGGCATCCGTCTCCTGCAAGGCAGGGATACCGAGATGAGGCACGCCCGGCACATACCCCGCCGACCCCACCGCATCGGCGGGAATCTGTTTGGGCGGCAGGAATGAAACAGCGATCGGATAGATGCCATGCACGAGCGATTGCTTCTCGGCGGCGCTCATCTGTTTGAGCACCAGTTCCGCCCGGGCGTCGGGCGATAGGGCCGCGTTCATCCATGGGCGCGCCGCGGGTTTGCTATCCGCAGCCAAGGCCGCCCCGGCCGAAGCACCAAGAGCTAACGCTATCGCCAAACACGAAGAGGCAAATTTCTCGGAACGTGTCATCGTCTTCCCCTGCCCTAGGCATTCGAAGCTGTATTTTTCAGGCCCCTCGCGGCGAGCCAGCCGTAGATGGCGATCAGCATGTAACAGGCCGCCGGCAGGATCAATGCGAAGGCCAGCCCTTTGGCATCGGCCAGGGCGCCGAACGCAACTGGGATCAAAGCGCCACCGACAATCGCCATGCACAACAGCGACGATCCGCCCGAGGTTTCCTCGCCAAGGCCGTCGAGGGCCAAGGTGAAGATGGTCGGGAACATGATCGAATTGGCAAAGCCGATCGCCAGCACCGCAATCGCGGCCGTGACGCCGAAGGTCTGCGACGACACCAGCGCCAGCGCCATCGCCGCAACAGCGTGGACCAGGAGGACCCTGCCGGGATTGACGCGCGCCAGCACCGCCGAGCCGATGAAGCGGCCGACCATCGCCAGCCCCCAATAGATACTGACCATGGTGCCGGCCACCTGGGCGGCGTTGAAGGCAACGTCGTGGTGGAACAGCGAGCCCATCAGACCGGCGGCAGACTTACCGATCGCGCCCGACTGAGAGCCGAGTACGGAGTCCTGCATCAGATAGTTGGTCAGGCCAGAACCGATCGCGACCTCCGCGCCGACATAGAGGAAGATCGACAGCACGCCGAGGATCTGCCGCGACTTGGTCAGAAGCCCGACATGGAATCCGCCAGACTGCGAACCGCCGGTGGAAGGGGCCGGCGCACGGCGCTTGAACCAGAACAGAAGTGCGAACACCAGGAGCACTGCGGCGATGACCAGGAACGGCTTCAGCACCAGCGTGGCCTCGGCGACACGCGCCGCCTTGAGCGCTTCCGGGTTGGCGCCCGTGGGTGCGGCGACACCGTTCTGCAGCAGGAAGATCGCGCCGATGAACGGGCCGATGAAGGTTCCCAGCGAATTGAACGCCTGCGCCAGCGTCAGACGGCTGGACGACGTCTCAGCCGGGCCAAGCACGGCGATATAGGGATTGGCCGCGACCTGCAGCGTGGTGATGCCCGCCGCCACGATGAACAAGGCGCCGAGGAATCCGATATAGGTTCCCGCCATCGCCGCAGGCGCGAACAACAGACAGCCGGCTGCCATCACGACAAGACCGAGAACAATGGTGCGGATATAGCCGAGCCGCGACAGCACCTGCCCGGCTGGGATCGAGAAGATGAAGTAGCCGAGGAAGAAGGCGAACTGAGTCAGCATCGCCTCGGTGTAGTTGAGCGAGAACAGGCCCTTCAGCTTGGCGATCAGCGGGTCGTTGAGAACCGTGATGAAGCCCCAGGCGAAGAACAGGCCGACGACCATGACGATGGTGCGCAGCGATCCACGCGCTCCGTTACCGGCCGCAGTGGGAGGAAGCGGGGATGGCGCAATCATTTCGTCTCTCTCTACATTGCTGGAAAGGGTTTCGAGAACCGGCGGACAGCCAGCCGCCGGTTCTCGCCCAGGCGTCCCATTTAGCTACGGGGGACGGGACGCCCTATTTTGTCGAGGCCTGTAAGCGCACATCGCGCGAGGAGGCACCTACGACGAGCGTGCGCCCGGCCGCGGCATCGATCCAGCGCTTTTGCGCCGTTGACCAATACTGCAACCGCCGCCGATCGATGTGAATGGTGACAGGCTTGGCCTCTCCCGCTTTGAGCGTGACGCGATCAAAGCCAACCAAGGCGTTGCTCGCAAACGCGACACCCACAGGAACTTTCGAGGGTGCCGAAACATAGACCTGCGGCACCTCATCGCCTTCGACCGCGCCGGTATTCTTGACGGTGAAGGAAACATTGAGCCCGCCGTCCGCCGCCTTGGCGAGTTTTAAACCGGAATAGGCGAAGTTCGTATAACTGAGGCCGTAACCGAACGGATAGACCGGCGTGATCTTCTGACGGTCGAACCAGCGGTAGCCCACATCAAGACCTTCGCTGAAGGTCGTCTTGCCATTGACGCCGGCGCTGCTCCGTTCCGGATGGGCCGGATCGTTGGCGGCATAGTCGGTGAGCTTAGCAGCCCACGTGAACGGCAAGCGGCCAGCGGGGTTCTTTTTGCCGCTGAGAATGTTCGCTGTCGCCCAGCCGCCCTCGTCGCCCGGCCACCACATCTGAACCACGCCCTTGACCTTCGAAAGCCAAGGCATGGCGACCGGCTGGCTGACATTGAGCACAACGATGGTGTTGGGATTGACCGCAGCCACCGCCTCAACCAGCTTGTCCTGATCGCCGGGCAGGTCGAAGAACGGAATGCTACGGCTCCAGACGAAGACGACTGCGGTCTTGGCGGCTTTCGCAGCGGCGACCGCCGCATCGAAGTTGGCGCGTTGCTGGCTCGGCGTGACCCAGGCAAGCCGTGCTTCCACCGGCGAACCGGAGGTATCGGATTCGGCAACGACGCGAATGCTGTGCGCACCAGCCGTCAGTTCCACCACACCACGGACATTGTCGAGCCCATCAGGCGTCGGCAAAAGGCTGTCCTGATTGGCCTGCACGGTATCGCCATGCATGCTGCCGCCCTTCATGCCCATGCCTTTGGCGACCTTCTTGCCATCGACATAGATCGCGCTGCGCGCACCCATGGTCTGCGCATAGAGGCGATAGGCACCTGCTTCGGAGACGGTCAGCGTCCCTTCCCAGATGTGGTCGGTGCCGGCCGGTAATGCACTCTTGGCAGCCTTGGTGAAATTCACCGCGGCATCGACACCAGCCGCCGCATCGCCAATCTTGTGCACCAGTCCGGGCTTGCCGTCATGCGACAGCACTGCGGCCGGGACGGCCGTACCGTTCATGTCGTTGGCGACTTCCAAACGCAAATCCGCACCCGGCATGACTTGGCGCAGCGCATCATAAGGACCGACCTGCCGTTCCGGCAGACCAATCGAACGCTCACCCGCCTTACCGATCGCAACTACCTGCCTGGCGCCCGGGCCGATCAGCGCAATGCTGCCGGACTTCGCGGGCGCAAGCGGCAGAATGCCGTCGGTATTCTTGAGCAGAACCGCAGCATCCTCACCGGAGCGGCGGATCACCGCGGGAATATCGAGACCGGACATCGTCTTGACCGACACGGCATGCCGGCCATCGAGGAAGCCGAAGCGTTCCATCTGGCCGAGGACACGTTCTGCGGCGCGATTGATCATCGCCTCGCTGACCGTGCCATCCTGCATTGCGTCCCAAAGATTGCGGTAGACCGACGCGCTTTCGCCATGGCCGCCGCCGAAGCGGTATTTCTCCACCGGCTCTTCCGGAATAGTGCCCGGGAACATGGCCGAGACATCAAAGGGCGCCTTGGGCGGCTCGACGTGCGGCGCGGGGGTGTAGCCGAAATAGGATTTGATATGGCCGCCAAGCGGATCGCCACCGGCAGGCAATCCCGGCATTTCGAGATCGAGACCCTTGGCGAGGTAATCGTAATCGTGAACCGCGCCCCAGTCGGAGGTGACAAAACCTTTGAAGCCCATCTCCTGGCGCAGCACGCCGTTGAGGAGCGCGTCATTACCGCACGAGTATGGGCCATTGAGCTTGTTATAGGCGCACATCATCGACGACACGCCAGCCTTGATGGCGTCGGCGAAGGGCGCCAGATAGACCTCGTGCAAGGTCTGATCATCGATGTTCACATCGGTGGCATTGGTATCGTAGCCGACAAAGTGCTTGGCCTGGGCCATCACGCCCCGGGCCTGAATGCCGGTGATCACTTCGGCACCGATCACGCCGGTCAGGACCGGATCTTCGCCATAGGTGTTATAGGTGCGCGAAAACTCCATATCGCGGGCGAAATTGATGAACGGCTCCAGCGCGACATCGATACCAAGACGATTGGCTTCGTCGGCGATGATGATGCCGTTGTCGCGGGCATCGGCCCGGCTGAACGTTGCAGCCAGCCCCATGGTCGCGATCTGGGCGGCCGAAGGATAGCGCGTCAGCACGCCCGGAGGGCCATCGGAGAGACGAACCGCGGGAATGCCGAGACGGGGAACGCCAGCCAGCCAACCGGGCTGCCCCTGGTTCGTCGCTGCCGGTTCGACCGCACCGCGGATCAGCGCCATCTTTTCCGTCAGTGTCATCTGCGCCAGCAACGACGGGACCTTCGACGAAGACGCCGCCACCGCAACCGGCTTCTCGGCAACCGCCGAACCGGTGACCGCCAAGCAGAACGGCACGCACACGGCAGCGAGCAGCGCCTTACGCAAATTCCGGCGATGGCCGCTTGTTTCATTACGCAACACGTTGGCTCTCCTAATCTGCAAACGCATCGCCGATACCGTTCATCTTGTAGAGATTGGGTAACGGTTCGATCACAGGGGAATCCGTGTATTTCTTGGCTTCCGCCCACCACAGCTTCTTCAACTCTTCCAGCTTCGCGGGGAACTTCTTCGATAGATCCGTCGATTCCGAAAAATCGGCTTCGGTGTCGAACAGCTGCCATTGATCGTCGTCGTAAGAGGTGCCCAGTTTGTGCATTGCGACGGCCCGCCACTTGCCCTGCTTAATGGCGCGGTTGCCGCGCAGTTCGAAGAACTGGACATCGCGGGTCGGAGCCGTCGCCGACGTGAAGGTCTTGGCGATCGACTTTCCCGCGACCGGAATCTGTTCAGTGCCGCCAATGCTGCCAGCGAACGCACAGCCCGCCGCTTCAAGCAGCGTCGGAGCCAGATCGATGATGTCGGTATACTGCGAACGGATTTTGCCGTGATCCTTGATCTGCGCCTGCCAGCTGACGATCAAAGGTGTGCGCACACCGCCGAAGTAAGGCCATAGCTTGTAACGGCGGAACGGCGTATCGCCCGCATAAGCCCACGGACGCTGATAAAGCATCTGGGTCGACGGACCACCGGCTTCATCGAGATGCGCATACATCTCGGATACCGGAACGGTTTCATTGTATTCGTGGAAGAAGCCGCCATTGGCACCAGCTTCCGAAGCCGCGCCGTTATCGGTGATCAGCACGAACAGCGTGTTGTCGTACTGCCCAGTCGTTTTCAGATAATTGACCAGCCGGCCGATCTGCTCGTCGGCATGGGTGATGAAACCGGCGTAGGTCTCCATGAAGCGGGCGAACACGCGCTTGTGCTGATCGTCGAGCGAATCCCACGCGGCATCGCCCTTTTCGCGCGGCGGCAGCTTGGTCGACGCCGGAATGATCCCCATCCGCTTCTGACGCTCGAAACGCGCCTGGCGCAACGCGTCCCAGCCCAGATCGTATTGGCCGCGATAGGCATTGATGTAGGCCTTGGGGACTTGCAGCGGCGAATGAGCCGCGCCCATCGCGAGATACAGGAACTTCGGCTTGCCGGGCTCCTTTTCCGGATCCATCTGGGTGATGGCGTGATCGATCAGATCGACCGACATGTGATAGCCCGGACGGAAAGGATCGAACGGCGGATTGTTGTTCTCGACGATCGGCGGATGATACTGATCGGAGTGTCCGCTGAGAAAACCGTAGAAGTAGTCGAAGCCGCGCTGCAGCGGCATCCAAACCTTGTTGCGCTCCGGCTGATCGGAGTAGATCGGACACAGGTGCCACTTGCCGAGAGCACTGGTCGAATAGCCTGCGGACTTCAACGCCATCGGCAGCGTCTCGGCGTTCAACGGCATCTCGCCGCTCGCCGCCAGTCCCTTGGCCGGATCGAGGAGGCCCTGCCCCATCGGCGTGCCCAGCGCAGGCCCTTTCACGCGGGTCGGCGGCAGGTCTTCCATATGGACGGTCTGGCAATTGCGGCCGGTCAGCAGCGAGGCGCGCGAGGGTGCGCAGATCGCCTTGGTGTCGAAGTGATTGTAACGCAGGCCAGTCCTGGCCAACGCGTCGATATACGGCGTGCGGATTTCGGAGCCAAAGGCGCCAAGATCGGAAAAGCCGACGTCGTCGAGCACGATCAGGACGATGTTTGGACGGGCTGCAGCGCCTTTCACCTTTGCGGCCGAAGCGACAGACATCGGCAACAGAGCGGCGGCCGCGCTAGCCCCCATGAGGGTTACAACTTGCCGGCGCGTCGAGGCGCCCGTGGTCGTGCTTTGCTTGATACCCATTTCAGCCATCTCCCTGAATGCCGAAAGGAACGCTATGTTTTCGGCCGGTATTGTTATGCGCCGTATCCGAATTTTGACAACGTTGTCACATCACAAACATGCCCGTCAAGTGGCGCATTTCGTCACTTCTCGCTAACGCTCTTTTCCGTGAGGTCGAGCCGGACATTCCACGGATCGGGCATCGCCTTGGCCTCGCCCGTCGCGGTGAAATTCAACAACACATCGGCGTTGCCGTCATACGCCGGCCAGTTGGGCAAACCGGGACCATTCGGATTGCCGGTTTTGGCGAAGTTCGCCCAATAGGTGCTCATCGTGTAGGCCATGATGGCATCCGGCTGCACGATCTCGTCGCCCAGAACGCCAGAAATCGTGTCAAAGACATACGGGACGTCGCTGGCGTGCTGGGCGCCCTTGTTAGCAATGGCCTTGGCGCGCGGACCATTCTTCTGATCCGCGACATCGGCCTTGGCGACATAGGAGAAGCGGAATTCGTAGGCGGGAAGCCCTTGCTTGGAAAATTCCCGTGCCGTGAAGCGAGCCGGCTCGATCATCATCTGGTCTGCCCCTATGCGGGCGACGATGAGATTCATATTGCCGGTGTTTTCGGGATCGTAAGCCTTGAGCGCCTCGTCTTGCGCATCGCCGAGCGGGCGCAGCGCCTCTTCGAGACTGGCGACATGAAGTTGGCTCAAATCGGCATCGGTCGCGCCGATCATCAGCGGCACCTTCGCCTGACGTCCGGCTTCGTAGGCCGACTGCGGCGACTCGACAACGAGTTTGCCGTCGATCGTGGGACCGCCGTAGGTCTTCTCGTCGATCTTCATCATGTTCAAGGTGCCGACGAGCGTTTCGGCCGGCAAAGCGCGCAATTTCGCCAGTGCCGCCGCGTCCGTTCCGGTGATGGCGTTGGCCTCGGCAAAATTGACGCCGATCGTTTCGAGCGACGGCAGTCCTGGCTGGTCTTTCGACAAAAGGCGATCACCCATCAGCAGTGCGCGCCCGCCACCGGACTGAATGATGGCCTTGTGGAACAGACCTTGCGTCATCGGCGAGGCCAGCATGGCGTGGACCGACCCACCACCGGCGGACTCGCCAAAGATCGTGACGTTGTCCGGATCGCCGCCGAACTGCGCGATATTCGCTTTGACCCACTTCAAGGCCGCGACCTGATCCATGAAGCCGTAGTTGCCCTTCGGCTCGTCCGGATTCTCTTGGGTCAAACCGGGGAAGGCAAAGAAGCCGAAACGCCCCAAGCGGTAGTTCACGCTGACAAGAACGACGCCTTTGTGCGCAAAGTACTTGCCGTCGAACGTCTTCGGCGAAATGCCGCCGTTCACAAAGCCGCCGCCATGAAGCCACACCATCGCCGGCGCCTTCTTCGCGCCTTCCGGACGCCAGACGTTGAGATAAAGACAGTCCTCACTCAATCCGACATCGCCCAAGGGTGCGACTTTGGAGCTGAACTTCACCTGCGCGCAGTCCGCCCGGTCGCGAGATGCGTCATAGACGCCCTGCCACGGGGCGACCGGCTGCGGAGCCCGCCAGCGCAAAGCACCGACCGGCGGCGCCGCGAAGGGTATTCCTTTGAAGGCATCGATCCCGTTCGCCGTTGAGCCCTCAACCGTACCACCGGTTACCGCAACTTGCGGCGCGGCCAAAGCCGAAACGGCCGTCAAAACCACCGAGGTGAATGCGATCAGCGAAGACCGAATGCTCATAGTATCCCCGTCCCTCTTCCGACTTGCCGCCTTCGGGTCACTTATCAAGAACGGTTTTTTGCCAATCCGCCGGCGGGGCTTCGCGCGAGGAGGCAAACATCGGAGAAGCGCGCTGATCCTTGTCCGTCGGCGCAATACCAGTTGTGCGGATGTAGTGGTTGAGCAGCTTGCCGGAGAGATCCGCCTGCACCTTGGCAACGGACATATCGCCATAAAGATTGCTCGTCTCGTGCGGATCACGCTTCAGGTCGTACAGTTCCGAAACGCCGTCGGGCCGCGAGATCAGTTTGTGCGTATGGGTCCGGACCATCGCGCTGCGGCTCACCGTATCGGGGCGGAAGTTCTGCAGCTTCACCTTGGGGCCATAAATACCGGAAATCGCGTTGACAGGCTCGAAGCACTGCGGCTCGTAGATATTGTAGCCGCCTTCAGCGAAGGCGCAGCGCCCCGGATCGCCGGCGGCGCCCTGCAACTGCGGCATCAGGCTGCGCGAGAAGTGGGTGTGATTGGTCGTCGTCCCGGCAAGGTCGATGCTGGTCTGCATGACATCGTAGACCTCGTTCATCTCCTTGACGCGATGACCGGCAACGCCGCCGGGCGCGCGGATGATGAGCGGCACATGCGTCAGGCAATCCTCGAGCCCGCTCGGCCATTTCTCGACCAAGCCGTAGTCGCCGGCGTAATCGCCATGATCGGAGAAGGTCATCAGCGCGGTGTCGGCGCTGCGGCCGGTGCGATCCAGCGCCTCCATGACTTCGCCGAGCAGCCAGTCGGTGTAGCTGACCTGCCCGTAATAGACCGCCCGGACATCATGGAAGGTTGACGCCGGCAGGTTCTGAAGACCGTACAGCTCGCGCATGCCCTGGTGATGGCTTGGCTTGCGCTTGGTAACAGGCGGCACCACGTCGAGTGCCGTCTTGGTATAGAGACTGTGGAAATCCGCCGGCGCCGTGTACGGCGGATGCGGGTTGTTAATCGGAAGAAAAATACAGAACGGCTTGTCGTGCTGCTTGCGCTCGATGATTTCGATCGCCGCCTTGACCAGCGGATAGTCATGCGTCTTGCGGCGGTCACCACCGGCGGGGAACAGGAAGGTGTTGCCGGGACCAACGGAATTGGGGAAACCGCCTTCGGCGCGGAAGCCGGCGTTCTCGCTCCAATAGGTCACGGAGTCATAGAATGTTTCGGCGGCCAGCGCATCGTTCTTGCCGAACCAGAACACGTCGTAACCGGCCTGCTTCAGATAGCGGAACAGGTTCGGTTCGTCCGGACGCAGGAAATAGTACAGGCTGCGATGACCACGCACGCTGGTCGGCCAGCCGGTCAGTATCGAGCAACGCGAGGCGCCGCACACCGGATACTGCACATGGCAATTCTCGAACAGCGTACCTTGCGACGCGAGCTTGTCGAAATTCGGCGTCTTGCAGACAGGGTTGCCGTAACAGGCGAGCGCATCGGCCCGCAGCTCATCAGGCATGAACATCACGATGTTGCAGCGCTTGGCGATCTGACTGCGGATGGCGCCCGTCATCGCGGCCGCCTGCGCCGGAACATTGGCCGCCAGCGCACCGGCGGCAGCGGCTGCCAAACCTGCACCTTCGAGAAAATTCCTGCGGTTCACGTCGGACCCCGTCATATCTCGCTCCTTGATTGCTTTGAAACTCACTGCTCCGGCTGATCAAAAAATAGGAGGCCCCGCGCAGCGAGACCTCCGATCAGTTTATAGATGTCGGGGAGAGCGCACATCTATTCCGGCCTGATGCAAAACTGATGCGGGCTGCCGACCGGCGGCCCATCACATCAGCCTTTCGGTCCATAGTTCTTCTGACGTTCGGGCGTAACGACGCCGTAACCCGGATCGGGATTGCGTTCCGGCAACAGCTTCGTCAGACGCTCGACAACCTGCGGCTCGGCCGCGGCGTAGTTCTTGGTCTCTTCGGGATTGAGCGCGAGATCGAACAACACCACCGGCAGTTCCTTACCCTTGGCGACGCTGCCGCCGCGTTCCCTAACCGCGGGATCGAAGCCCTGCACCAGCTTGTAGCGGCTGTCAGCAACCAGACGCCAATTGAAGAGACCCGACTGGACGTAATCGCGATGCTTGTCAGTCTTGCCTTCGAGCAGCGGGCGGAACGACTTCGCTGTCATGCCTTCGGGGCGTTCGGCTCCGGCGTAATCGAGGAACGTCGCACTGATGTCGATCATGCTGACTAGCGCGTCGCTCTTGCGCGGCTTCATGCCCGGACCGCCGACGATCAGCGGCACGCCGATCGAGGCCTCATAGGGAACGTTCTTGGCCCAGCGATTGTGATCGCCCAGCATCTCGCCGTGGTCGCTCGAGAACACGATGATGGTGTTCTCGTACTCGCCGCGGCGCTTCAATTCTTCAACGAAGATGCCGACCCAACGATCGAGGTTCTCGACCATCGCGGTGTAGTTCTGTCGAATGGCGTTGTGCGTATCGGCATTGAGTTCCGTGGAGTCATTCGGAGCCGGGCACTTGCGGTCGCGAACCGTCGCTTCCATCCGCCGCGTGATATCCTCAGGATTATGAGGACCGGCGAAATTCACCACCAGATGCCAGGGTTTGCCGGCCGGGAACTTCTTCATCAGATCGAGTCCGCAACGGCCGATCCAGTTGTCCTGGTAATCCTCATCGTCGAGCGGCGTGGGAAAAACCTTGGCGTAACCCTGGGCGTTGTTGCCCTCGCCGCCCTTGCCGCCGCCGCGGAGCCCGAGATCGGCCGCGTGCATCTCGCCCACGCCCTTCTTCATCATGTAGACCATGTAGGGCTCAAACGGCTTGTGGTGCTCTTCCCAGCGGAACACCGCATCGCCTTTGCCGGCGCAATTGATCATGTCCGAGAAGCCCCACTCGACCATGTGGTTCTTGCCGTCGAGACCATTGTCGAAATTGGGCTTGGAGAGATCGAGCTTGCCGCAGGCGCCGACAAAATAGCCGGAGTCGCGCAGCTTCTTGTAGTAGGTCGCCTGGGTGGACGGGAACACGCCCATATTGCTGTCGACGCCGCAGCTGTCGTATTCACGACCGGAGGCCAAACAGGCGCGCGACGGCGCACATACCGGCGCCGAAACCACAGCCTTCTGAAAACGCACGCCGCGCGCGGCAACCGCGTCCAGGTTCGGCGTCTTGACCGGCAGATCGGGTGTTCCGCTCAGCCAATCGAAACGGAATTGGTCTGGGAAGATGAAAAGGAAATTGGGGCGCTTATCAGCCCCCGGTTTGGACTTCGCTCCGGCCTGCGCCGCCACCGGAACCATCATCGTGGCGCCGATCATCGAGCGCCGGGACATCTCAAGTGTCTTGCTCATCGCACTCTCCCGCGTATTGAGCCCGCTTATGTCAAATGCAAAGAGAGGCGCCGGTTGCCCCGGCGCCTCTTCTCAACTCAGAACTTTGCCGAGAACCGGACGCTGAATTGCCGGCGTGCATTTCTCGGAATTTGCGCCAGATAGTCATCATACGCCGTCTTGGTCTGATCGAGCGTAAAATGAGTCATGTTGGTGTAGAACATCTGGTTGAAGATGTTGTTGACGCTGAACGACAGCTGGTACTTGTTGTCCTTGTCGTTCACACCGATCGTGGAATTGACGAGGGTATAGGCCTTCTGGAAAAGCGCCGGATCACCCGCCACGTCAAAGTTCTGCTGGGTCTGGTAATTGACGGACGCCTGGATGAAGGCCCGGTAGTCGGTTCCAGGAATCTCATGCTGATAGCGCGGAGACACTGCGATCTTCCACTTCGGCGAATACGGCATCTGACCGCCCAGATTGTTCTGATAAACGGTCGTGTCTCCGGGGATCGTGTAGCAAACTCCAGCCGGAGCCGCATCCATCGATGCATACTGCTTGGCGCCGCTCTGCAGCGGGATCGGGCACGAGTTGCCGATGAGGTTGAACACAGCCTCGGTGTAAGTCACGCTTTCCGTGAACGACAAGCCCTGCAATGGCGCCTGGCGCATGCTGACTTCGAAACCGCGGCTGCGAGCCGTGCCAGCATTGCTCACGATATTGTCCGTGATGCCGGTAATCGAATTGGCACGGCTCACGCTGACTTGCATGTTGTCGAAATTGGTCTGGAACAGAACACCGTTGAACGTGTACTTGTTATCAGGAGTCTTGAGGTTAACGCCGAGTTCATAGGCGAGATTGTATTCCGGCGAGATGATCTCCTGATGGGCATAGTCCGTCTTGGGGCCCATATTGTAGGCTTGGCCCTTGTAGCCGCGTGTGACACGGCCATAGGTGCTGCCCCATCCGAAGTCGTAACGCAATCCGATGTCGCCCGTGGCCGATAAGTCGCCGGATTTCTTGAAGCCGTTGGTGCAGCTTCCGAAGACCGCATCCGTCGGATGATTGGTCTGGGGCAGGAAGCAGACGCCGTTCATCGACACGGACTCGTACATGACGCGCGGACCACCGAACACCTTCAAGTCGTTCGTGATCGCATACTGGAGTTCGCCGAAAAGCGAGAACGCCTCGTTGACTTCCTGCGCATTGCTGGCGCGGGACTTCCAGCTAGTGTTCGGCGTCGAGCAGGGCATCCCAAGCGTTCCTGCCTTGCAGTACGCCGCGCGATCGCCTTGCTCCTGGCTCAGATTGAAGTGATACCAATAGAAGCCGAGTTCATAAGTAAGACGGCTATCCGCGTCCTTCGACGTGAGGCGGACGTCCTCCGACCACTGTTGGGTGCGAAGGCGATTGTTGAAGTCGTTCCACATCGCATAGAAGTTGCCGCCATTGCCGCCGGTGTAGATCGGAACTGTGTTGTAGATATTGTCGCGATCCGACGAGGTATCGACCATGCGGAACTGATAGGCCGTCACTGCCGACAGCTTGGCGCTGCCCAGATCGTAATCCGCGCGGAGCGAGAAGACCCCGGCTTGCGAACCGAACTTCACGCCGTTGGTGTTGTCGTAGTAATTAGCATTCTCGATGAAGGGCTTTGTGGCATCGACCCCCGGCATTCCCATTCCGGCATAAAGCTTTAGCAGCAGCGGATTGGTGATGCGCACCGCGGTCGTGGAGCAGCATGTGGTGTGATCGTTGCGATACCAAATCGAGAAAGTCAGATCGAGCTTATCGGCTGCATTCCAAAGTACTTTGGTATTGGCGCCCCAGCTGTTCGAGTTGTTGTCGTCCTTGCCGGTAAAGAGGTTGTGGATATAGCCCGGGACGTTGTTGTTGAAGGCGGACAGGCGCACGGCAACCGTATCGCTCAACGCGCCGGAGATCGTGCCCTTCTGGTGGTATTCGCCGGCTTCGCCGAAACCAACTTCACCTTTCGCAGTGAGATCCTTCGACGGGGCAAGCGTGGTGATGTTGAGAGCGCCGCCAATGGCGTTCTTGCTAAAGATCGTGCCCTGCGGGCCGTAAAGAACAACGCCGCTCTGAAGATCGGCATAGTCCGCATAGCTGTTCATCGTACGCTCGATGCCGCGCAGCAGGACAACGCCGTCGACGGCGACCTGAACGTCTTGCTCCACGCTCATCGACTGAACGTTGGCGCCAACACCGCGAATGCGGATGTTGTTGTTGAGAGGCGAATTGCCTGCCGCCACCACCAGCGACGAGGCGCCGCCGGTCGGATCGTTGGAGCGGTTACCAGCCACCTTGCCTTCGGTCTTGTCGGCCGCACCGGCTTCCGGGCCCTGCCCGCCAGCGTTCTTCTTGCCCTTCTTGCCCTGCTTAGGGCCGGCCTGGTCCGCAACTTTGCCGCCTTCGGCACTGGCGGCGGCTTTTGCCTTCGGTGCAAATTTCGCAGCTGAAATATCGACAACCTTGGATTCGTCAACCTGGCCGGCAGGTGCATCGGCAGCCCACGCAGTCCCGATAACGAAACAGGCGGCACCGCTCAGCAACAAAGCTTTCAGCGCGCGATCAACCTGCCTATTCGTATTTGCCCTAGCACTCCTGTTCATGTGCTTTCCCTCTCTGTGAGTCCGATTTGAAACTTCCGAGCCCGTCTCAGCCGACACTTCGTGCCTTGCAGAAAAACTGGCCTAAATCTGTTTGCCCGTAGCCGGGATACGCGAAGAAAATCCCCGTACACACCTAATCGCGCCGTCCCGAATGCTGAGATTTTCAAAGTCCGAGTTCGTCGCCTGCGGAGAATCGATGTCCTCGCGGCGTACCGACGCGTGAAGCTTTGCTGGCTCCTTTCCCTGTTTCCGTCCCTATTTGTTATTGCCGTTGCTCGATTGACAACGTTGTCGTTGCATTTTGCACGCAGGTCTCTGGGTGTCAATCCGTAGAGACAACATAGAACACGTTGCACGACACGGGAGTGCTATTCCTGCAACTGCGGGCACAGCACGATGATTTACGAAATCATAAGCATGGCGTTGCGCATGCACCTTCCGTTTGCGCGCGCAAAGTAAATTCCCGAAAAAGGAATTCCTGCAGCGAACGAAGTGAGGGATGACACGCATCCGCCTTCGCGCTGGTAAACGCCTGGTAAATTCAAATCGAGCAGCGACGTTGTTTGGCGATACGCAAGAAGACTGGACCCGGCCACATCAGGTGTTGACCGGGTCCCGCCAAAATCAGCTCCGCCCACCCGAGGTCGGCAGAGTGTCGGGCATATATTTTCTTAAGGCCTCTGGATAAGCGGTCGGCTTGAACTCGTAGTGGTCCTTCAACTCGTGCCGCAACTGCTCCAGCCGCGTCTGCAGCTGTTTTGTGATCGCCTCATAGCCGGGCTTGCCATAGAGATTATTCATCTCTTCCGGATCGGTCTTGAGATCGTAGAGTTCATATTCCTGGGTTTCGTAAAAATAGTGGATGTATTTGTAGCGTTCGGTGCGAACGCCGCGGCACGGACGAACGTTCTCGAACCCCGGGAATTCGTAATATTCGTAGAGCCAATCCTTGCGCCAGTTGCCCGCGGGCTTGCCCTCGGCCAGAGGCATCATGCTCTTTCCTTCGACGGTGGCCGGCGTCTTTGCACCGACGAGATCGAAAATGGTCGGCGCCATGTCCACGGTCAGCACCATCTCGTCACGCCGCAAACCTGCCTTGATGCGATTCGGATAGCGGATGATCATCGGAATCCGAATCGACGGTTCGTACATCAGGCGCTTGTCGTAGAAGGTGTGCTCGCCCAGGAAGAAGCCGTGATCCGAGCTGAACAGGATCGCGGTCTCGTCGAGCACGTTCTGCTGGGTGAGGACCTTGAGAACACGACCGACGTTCTCGTCGTTGTTCTCGACGCCGCAGTAATGATCCTTGACGACCTCTTCGAGGCTGCGCACCGGATCGAGCAGCGTGGTACCGATCTTGTTGAATGCGTTGGCGACGCCCTTCGGCTTGCCCGGATAGCCGGCCAAGTCTTCGTCGAAGTTCGACGGCTTGGGAATCCGCACGCCGTTGAAGCGGTCAACCTGGCGGCGCGCCCGGTAGAAGGGGGCATGCGGCGCATAGAACCAGAAGAACAGGCAGAACGGCTTATCGGAGTTGCGCTCGTTCAGCCATTTCACGGCGTGATCGCCAAGCACGTCGTCGGTATAGCCGTTGAACTGACGCTCCGATTCAAACTTGCCATTGCGGCCTTCAATCATGCGGGGATTGTAGTATTTCCCCTGCCCTTCATAGCTGAGGTAGTAGTCCCAGTAGTGGTCCATCAGCTCGCCGCCGATATGGTTCTTGCCGAGGAACGCCACATCGTAGCCTTGCGCATGCAGCACGTCGGAGATGTGCAGGAAGTTCTTGTCGGTGAAATTGTTCAGGTTATTGACGGCGCCGGTCGAGTGCGAATAGGCGCCCGTCATGATCGTCGCACGCGACGGCGAGCACAGCGCGTTGGTGCAGAAGGCATTGTTGAACACGACGCCTTCGCGGGCCAGCCGGTCGATATTCGGCGTCTGGATGATCGGGTTGCCCATGAAGCTGTATTCGTCGAAGCGGATACCTTCACCGAGGAAGAACACGATATTCGGGCGCTTCTTCGGTTTGGCCGCAGCTTCGGCCGCACCGCCGGCAACGGCAGCAGTCGCCATGACCGTGGACAAAGCACCGAGAATGTTGCGGCGGCTCATATTGTTGTCGTTCATCGGCTACTTCCCTGGATAGGTCTGGCCGCTTGCCCGCCGGGGGCATTCCTCACTGCGAGGAATGGCAGGCAAGCCGGCCAGAACACACGATTACTTACTTCCGGCAATCAGCGCCTGATTTGCCTTGTTGATTTCCTGTATGGCCGGCACGGCTGAGACCGGGTCGGCCGGGAACTCATAGGTGTGGTCCTCGAGACGATAGATCTTCGGGAACTGCACGACCTTGGGCTTTCCGCCGGCGAGGAAGATCTTGAAATTCTCGAGCTGCGGATCGCCCGTTTGCTCCATATGGTGCAATAGGAACGCCTGCATCTCCGCGATTTTCGCCTTGTATTCCGGCCGGTCAATGAGGTTCACGCGTTGGCCGGGATCGGCCTCGAGGTCATAAAACGCGTAAGGCGTCGAGACCGTCAGCTGCTCGACGCGGGCAGCAATTTTGGAATCGGTTTCGGCGGCTTTTACCATCGCCGCGAACGTCAGACCGAACATCGACTCCGACGTGTAGCGGAATTTTCCATCGGCCCATGGCGAAAAAATCAGCGAGTACTTCATATCCTGAACCGTACGGGTCGGATAATTGATGCCGCTCGACAGGGTGTTGACCGACGTGACGACGTACTGACGCGGCTTCCACGCATTCCTTTCGATCAGAGGCAGCCACGACTTGCCGTCCAGACGCTCTGGAAGCGGCATCCCCATGATGTCGAGAAGGGTCGGCATATAGTCGACGTTCTGGGTTAATTCGGAGAAGGACCGGGGCGACTTCATGCCCGGCCAATACACGAGTGCCGGCGTGCGCGAGCCGCTGTCGTATCCGGTTGCCTTCGCGAACGGGAACGGCATGCCGTGGTCGGAACTGAAGAAAACGATCGTGTTATGGGCACAACCGCGGTCCTCGATCACCTTGAGAATCCGGCCGATGCTCATATCGAGACGTTGCACGCTGTTCGAATACTGCGCAAATTCCTTGCGGATATCCGGCAGATCTTCGAGGAATGGCGGCACCGACACGTCATCCGGTCCGACTTCGCGCGGAATCTTGTAATCGGCTTCCAGATTGTGATCGAGGTTGGCCGCTTCCGGACTGCCGTAGAACGGCCGATGCGGATCGTTGATGTTGCAGCAGACGAAGAATGGCTTGCCCGCGGCCTTGGCGGCGTCGATCGAGATGCGAACCTGGGTTTCGTATTCCTTCGGGCTGCGGTCCTTGCCGGGGCGGAAATAGTCCCACGGGAAGCAGCTCAGCGGGAACATGTGCCCGACCTTATGGATGCAGGCCGTGAAGTAGCCGGCGCCATGTAGAATCGAAGCGAGCGTCGGTGTGCCTTCATAGATCGGCGTAAATCCGCTGGCACCGCTGTGAGTCGGGAAAAGTCCCGTCATCATCGCTTCGCGCGACGGCTGACAAATCGGCACTGCGGCGCGGCAGTTGACGAAGCGCATCGAGCGCGCCGCCAGCTTGTCGAGATTGGGGGTTAGGCCGCTCTTGCCGCCCATGAAGCTCGGCATCGACCAGTTCATGTCGTCGAGCGTGATGAACACAAGGTTATAGGTCTTCTTGGGAGCCGACCGGCTGCCCTCTTTGACGGGTTTTGCGTTCGTGGCGGCGGCCAGACAACCGAACATCGACGCGGCAACGCCAGCCTTCAAGAATTCTCGTTTTTGCACTTCGACCTCCCTATCCGGCCGCCTTGGTGGCAGCACGTATTCGTTTTCTTTCCGGGCCCATTCCGGCGAAAGCCGAGGCGCCCCAGCGCGTTAAGACGCCGCTGACGGGCGGAAAGGCCTCCGTCCAAGGCCCGGAACCAGATACAGCCTACAATATTGCCGAACGGTTGACAACGTTGTCTTACACAGGCACCCTGCTCCGCGGTCAGGCGCCGCAGGATGAACGTACGCGCTGAGCGGCCAAACGCCACTCAGGAAAACCCCTCACCTGTCGTGCCGTCTCACATCAGGACAAATGCTTACGAAAACAGACATCTGATCGATCCAAGCGCGCTCCCGCTTGCGGGGTTCTGGTATAGCGTTAAAACGCTGAAGCGAATGCGGTCAGACAGGGAACGGAAAATGCCCGAGGAAGCGACAATCTCCATGAGCGACAAAGGTCCCATCACCGGCGCGCGCCTTCCCGGCTTCAATGTGCTGGCCAAAGCCACCGGACCGATCTGCAATCTCGATTGTAAGTACTGCTTCTATCTCGAAAAGGAGCACCTGTTTCCCGACACCAAGTCGTGGGCAATGCCCGATGACGTGCTGGAAGAATTCATCCGGCAGTACATCGAAGGCCAGGAGGCGCAGACCATCAGCTTCATCTGGCAAGGCGGCGAGCCGACCCTGCTCGGCGTCGACTATTTCAAGAAAGTCGTGGCGCTGCAGCAGAAGCACGCCGGCGGCAAGCGGATCGAGAACGGCTTTCAGACCAACGGCATTCTGATCAACGACGCCTGGGCCGACTTCTTCGCGGAAAACCGCTTTCTGGTCGGCATCTCGATCGACGGCCCCCGGGAGTTGCACGACTGCTATCGCGTCAACAAAGGCGGCCGGCCGAGCTTCGACAAAGTGATGGAGGGACTCGAGTGCCTGAAGCGGCACAAGGTCGATTTCAACACCTTAACTGTGGTGCACAGCCAGAACGCCGCCCATCCGGTCGAAGTCTATCGCTTCCTCAAGAAGATCGGCAGCCAGTTCATCCAGTTCATCCCGCTGGTGCAGCGGATCACCGAAGTGCCGGATTCTTACGGCCTCAAGCAGCCCGGTCCGGAACAGAATGCCGCCGCAGCGGTCAGCGAATACACGGTCGGCTCGCTGCAGTTCGGCGAATTCCTGTGCGGCGTGTTCGACGAATGGGTGCAGAAGGACGTCGGCAAGACATTCGTGCAGGTGTTCGATGTCGCCCTCGAAAGCTGGCTCGGCATGCCGCAAAGCATTTGCGTCTACAATCCGACCTGCGGCGATGCGCTGGCCATCGAGCACACCGGCGAACTCTATTCCTGCGATCACTACGTCTTTCCGGAAAACCGACTCGGCAACATCATGGAGCAGCCGATGGCATCCATGATCGCATCGCCGCAGCAGCGAAAATTCGGCAAGGACAAATCCGACACGCTGCCGAAATACTGCCGCGAATGCGAAGTCCGCTTTGCCTGCAACGGCGAATGTCCGCGCAACCGCTTCGACACCACGCCGGACGGCGAATACGGCCTCAACTATCTCTGTGCGGGTTACAAGAAGTTCTTCACCCACATCGATTCCGCAATGCGCTTCATGGCCTCGGAATTCCGCCAGCAGCGCGCGCCTGCGAACATCATGAACGAACTTCATCCCAACCGGAAAAAGGCCGACGCCACGCCCGGCCGCAACGATCCGTGCCCATGCGGCAGCGGCAAGAAATACAAGAAATGCTGCGGCGCCCGATAACGGGTCACTAGCGCCTTGGCGGGTAAATGGTACGGCCAAATGGTGCATTCTGGGCCACAACAGCCATCTCAACCGAGCCAGGGGTACGCTGAAGCGATAAGAACAGCGTACCCCGCGCTATGCTTGGTGGCTTACGGGGTTACCAGTGCCGCCTTCACGACAGCCGAAGACGATGACACGGCATCCGTGGCCGACTTGGCGCGCGTCACGGTGTAGGTACCGCCTTTGATCTTCCAGCCGCGGGCCGACGTGTCGAAGTCGGCAAGCAGACGGCGATCGGCGGTGAGGCGCGCAAAACGTCTGGTGCTCAGGCAGCGCGCCCCGGTTTCACGTCGCTTGTGGCCGCCTAGTAATCCATCCGTCTATCATATCGGCCCAGTCTTGCAGCATGGCGGTCCGTTGCTCACGATATTCGGCTTTGTTGTAGACAGCCCGCACGCCCCGCTGTTCGTGCGCAAGGCACTTTTCAATCCAGTCTGTGTTGTACCCGGCTTCGTGCAATAGCGTGCTCGCAGCTCTGCGAAGATCATGCGGCCCAAATTTGACGAGAGACTTGCCCTCCTTCTGAGCCAATCTGTAGGTCAGCGACAAGACTTGGTTGAGCGTGGCGCTGCTCATTGGTAGGTCCGTGCCATAGCGCGACGGCAATACATAGCTTGACCCGCA
The DNA here is from genome assembly GCA_023259375.1 of Alphaproteobacteria bacterium. Lineage (GTDB taxonomy): Bacteria > Pseudomonadota > Alphaproteobacteria > Micropepsales > Micropepsaceae > Rhizomicrobium. The sequence continues at coordinate 23,966 of JAHFQC010000014.1, read as the reverse complement.
CGCAAACGTCTTTGGCCGCGCAGCCACTTTTCAGTCCAAGCACCAAACGTCTCAGCGCCCTTCACCCGCGCCTTATCCCGTGCCTTTTCCTTGGCCGGCCACTTCCCCGCCGAGATCATCTTCTTGGCTTCTCCGAGCTGCTCGCGGGCCTCCGACAGTGTGATGCCACCCACCCCATAGCGCCCAAAGGTAATGGTCTCCTGCCTGCCGTTGATCGAGTAGTTGTAGCGGAACGAGATCGCCCAGGCCGGCGTGACAGCCACGTACAGGCCGTCGCGATCGTTCACTTTGAAAAGCTTGTCGTTTGCCTTGAGGTTACGCAGCTTGGTTTCGGTTAGCACTTGCTCGGTCCTGGTGCCCGACACAATTGCAGAAAATTCGAGTTTTACGGGCTTTAGTGGCCTTCTGCTGCCAGCTGGTGCCAGCCGCTGCCAGACGCCAAATCATTCCCACTCGATGATGAAACAGCCGTAATTTCCCAATGTGCACAATGCGTTATGGAACAACGCCTGTCACGATACCACGAGAAATACCATGCAAAAGCATTCAACGCGTTTGCATTTCGGATTGTCGCTGGCACACCCTGCACTATGACGACGCGATCGTAGCAAATGTGCGGATTCCGGCGCACCAGCTACCTTAAAGACGCACGGCGCTTTCTGGATAAATCTACCTCTGATTGTAGTGGTGTGCGAAAGAGAAGACCCGATTAGACCTAATGGGTGTTTTCCATCGGGGGCACTTTTTTTGCGGATTATCCTGCGTAGTTCGTCTTGTACTGGCTTGTTGGCAGAAGTCTCGAGCATGAGAGGATCAATAATTTCGGAATAAGGTGCAGAGCAAACCCGTCGGAGGTACGCCACTGCAAGATGGCTTAATGGAAAAGGATCTGGACGAGTGGTTCATGAGCGAAATTTTGCCGCTCAGGCCGGCATTGCTGCGCTACCTGCATCTTCGCTGGCGCAACGAGAATGACGTGCCGGATTTGATCCAGGAGACGCTGACTCGGGTCTATGAGGCGGCGCGCAGCGAACGGCCCTTGGCGCCGCGGCCATTCGTGTTCACGATCGCGCGCAACCTGATGATCGACAAAGTGAGGCGGGCGCAGGTTGTCGCCATCGACCGTATTGCCGACTTTGAATGGTCAAACCTCGCCGACGATATGCCCTCGCCCGAGCAGCATACCGCCGCGCACGAGGAATTGAGCTTATTGCGGGATGCCCTCGCGGCATTGCCGCATCCGTGCCGGGACGTGGTGGAGCTGCGAAAAATCGAGGGCCTGTCGCAGCGCGAAACCGCGCATCATTTGGGTATTTCTGAGGAAGCGGTGGAACATCTGGTGGCCAAGGGCGTGCGTCTGCTGAAGAAGGCCGTTTACGGCACGCGCCGGCCGTTGATCGACAGTGCGCGCCGCTACATTGCGTTGAGGACGAGCAGACCGTGAGGAAGTCGCAGAAAAAATACGAAGAAGATGCGGCGGGTTGGCTAGCTCGCGAAGATCGCGGCTTGAGCGAAAGCGAGCGCGCGGCCCTGACGGCGTGGCTCGACGCCGACACCAACCATCGCGTCGCCTACCTGGAATTGAAGGCCGTGTGGCGGCGGGCGGATCGCCTGCGGGCCTTGCACGCGCCGGGGATGCGGCCAGTTCCCGTCCGTCACATCCAGCATTCGGGCCGCATGATTTGGCGCATCGCCGCCGCGTTCCTGCTCGTCATCGCGATCGGCGTCGGTGGCGTCATGGTCTGGCACACCCCGGAGACGTGGTACACCACCGGCGTCGGCGAAACTCAAAGCATCCGGCTGACGGACGGCACCGGCATTCAGCTCAACACCGATACGCGTCTGTCGGCGAAGGAGAATGGCAACAGCCGCGTCGTCAAGCTCGACCATGGCGAGGCCTATTTCGACGTCGTCCACGACGCCAGCCATCCCTTCGTGGTCATCGCCGGCAATCGCAAGATCACCGACGTCGGCACCAAATTCACGGTCCGCAAAGACAACGACTCCGTCGACGTCGCCATCATCGAAGGCAGCGTCAAGGTGGAAGCGCTGAACGGTGCGGCGGACAACGCAATGGTCTACGGCAAGGCCGGCGAGGTCGTCGTCGCCCGCAAGGAAAACGCGCTCGTCACCGGCACCAGTCCTCAGAAAATCGAAAACGCCACAAGCTGGCGGCGCGGTCAACTCGTCTTCAACCAGGAGACGCTGGCCGACATCGCCCAGGAATTCAACCGCTACAACCAAAAGCAAATGGTCGTGGTCGGGCTCGCGCGCGATCTGCGCATGGGTGGCACGTTCCGCGCGACCAATCCCGAAGCGTTTGCGGGATTGCTTCGCAAAGGCCTGCGGCTGAAAGTAGAGGAGACGAATACCTCGATCATCATATCCAATTAGTCACTGCGTCGAATACGTGACTCCGATTTGCAGGGCGGCGAAGAACTCCCGCCTCTCAAACAAGCATAAATGCGAACGGAGTGGGGAGATACGGCACGGGCATGCGGGCCTATCGGACGATTCTGTTCGGAATCCTCTGTACTGCAGCACTTTCCGGTGCCGCGGCGTGTCAGCCATGCCTGATCGATTTGCCCGCGCAAGACCTGCGAACGGCTCTTGACGACTATATCCGCAAGACCGGCGTCAACCTCGTCTACAGTGTCGACGATGTGAAGGGCAAGCACTCCAACGGCGTGCACGGCGCTGCCGACACGATCGCCGCGCTGGATATTCTGTTGAAGGGCACTGGACTGGCCGCCAGCCGGGACGCTTCGGGCTCGGTCATCGTGGCGAGCGCCCCCGTCAGCCCGGAACACGAAGCCGCCGAACCGCTTTTCAGCCACGAGACGATCACGGTGACGGGATCGCGCGTCATCACCAGCAATGACGCCTCGCCGACGCCGCTGGCGGCGCTTCCGCTGCGCGCCCTCACCGCCACCACACCGTCGAACATTCCCGACGCGCTCAACAAGTTTCCGATGTTTGTGTCGTCGCGCAACCAGCGCACCGCCGGCGGCAACACCATCGACTGGTCGGCGAACATGCTGAATCTCAGGGCCTTCGGGACCAATCGCGCCCTCGTCCTGTTCGACGGCATACGGCTGCCCGCAACCGACGCCAGCAACAATATCGACGTCAATCTCGTGCCGCAGGCGTTCGTGCAGCGCATCGATGTGGTGACTGGCGGCACGTCTGCCGTGTACGGATCGGATGCCGTCACCGGCGTCATCAATTTCGTGATCGACCGCAATTTCGACGGCCTCAGCCTGGACGGCCAAGGCGGCATTTCCGGTTACGGCGACGACGCCTCGTGGCGGTTCCGCCTGATGGCCGGCGGTCCGCTCGGCTCGAACAAAGTGCACGGCGAATTCAGCTACGAGCACTATTCGTCGGACGGCATCGACACCATGATGGCGCGCCCGCTCGGCAAAGACGTTTATATGGAAATGGGCAGCGGCACCGCGGCGAATCCGTATTTCCGCGCCAAAGACGTGCGCAACGTCCTGCTGACGCCCGGCGGCTATATCGCCAGCGGACCGCTGGCCGGACAGCAGTTCGGCGCCAACGGCGTTCTGATGCCATTCCAGCATGGCGTGTCGGCCAACGGCGTCAACGAAATCGGCGGCAATGGCGGCTACGGCGGCCTTGGCCAATTCCTCTATCCCGGCGCCAACAACAATCCGTGGCTGATCGCAAGCCTCAAAAACGATCAATGGTTCGGGCGGCTTGATGCCGACATTGATGCGGTAGCGCACGTTTTCCTGCAGGCCAATTATTCGCAGTCGGCCACCTACAACGTCTATTATGTGCAGAGCTTCAGCACGACGATCGCCGCCGACAACGCCTTTCTGCCCGCTGCGGCCAAAACCGCACTCGCCACCACGCCGGCATTTGCCATGGCGCGGGCGCTTTATGACGAAACCGGCGAAATCTCTGACGGACACAGCCGCAATTTCAACATCACGGCCGGAGCCGACGGAACTCTGTTGGGCGGCCTCGCCTGGTCTTTGCACTACACCCGCGGCGAGACCCAGCTCAAAGTCGAGTCTCCCGACACCCTGAACATGCAGCTGCTGTTCGCGGCGCTCGATGCGGTCCAATCGCCAGTGACCGGCGCGATCGTATGCCGGGCATCGCTCGCCGCCGCCGGGGCCTATCCCGGTTGCGTGCCGTTCAACGCCTTCGGCCCCAATGCCGAAAGCAAGGCGGCGTTCCGCTACGTGACCGACGCGATGGCCTACAAGACCACCAACACGATGGACGACATCGCCGCCAGTATCAGCGGCAAGCTGCTCGACAGCGCGGCCGGACCGGTCAATGCGGCGCTGTCGTTCGAATACCGTTCCGTGTCGCTCGGAATCGCCTCGCAGTTCAGTCCCACCCAGACCGTCGATTGTAAGGCGCAGAATCCGCTGACCTGTAATCCGACGGTTGCAGTCTGGAACGGCGCCGTCGCCGCCATGCCGGGAGCGACCGAGAACGTCGTCGAAGGCGCCTTCGAAACCAATATTCCGCTGCTGCACGGCCTGCCGCTGGTCTCGCTGTTTCAAACCAACTTCGCAGTCCGCTACACCCGCTACAGCACCAGCGGCGAAGCGATCACATGGAAAATGGGCGGCGTCTGGGACGTCACCGACGCTTTCAAGCTGCGCGGGACCTATTCCCGCGATATGCGTGCCCCGACGCTGAACAACCTGTTCGCCCAGGCCAACGCCAACAGCACGGCGTTTACCGATTATCTCACCGGCATCAGCGGCACCAGCACCTACATCTTCCGCGCCAATCCCAGCCTCAAACCCGAACTCTCCTATACCACCACGGCCGGATTCGTTTATCAGCCGAAGTGGCTGGAGGGATTGAGCCTGTCGGCCGACTGGTACGACATCGGCATCCACAATGTCATCGTCAGCGTCAACGGCGGCAGCACCTCGGCCGAACAGGCTTGCATCAGTTCGCAAGGCACTTCGAAATACTGCGCTCTGGTTATCCGGCCCCACGACATCAGCGACAGGTCGGCTGCCAATTTTCCGTCCTACGTGATCCAAGAAGCGATGAACAACGGCATCATGACGACCCATGGGATCGATGCCGAGCTGACCTATCGTTTCGATGTCGCCAATGTCTGGAACGCCGTCACGGGTCATGGCGATCTGCAGCTGATGTTTTCTTACCAGCCAAGCCTTTTGTCGGTGAATGGCATTCCCGGGGCGGCGGTGTTGAACCAGGCGGGCGCGGCGAGTTCGTCGGGCTTTGCCAACCCATCGGGACGACTGACGGCGCTGTTCGATTTCGCTGTCGAGCCTTTCACGTTCAGTTGGATGGAACGCTGGCATTCGGGCGAACGCAACAATTCCGACCCGTCGCTCGTCTATCTCGATGCCAACGTCCCGCAGGTTTTCTACACCGACGTCGCAGTGCAGTATCGGATTTCGAAGGCGCCCGATCTCGCGGCAACGCTCACCATCGAAAACCTCTTCGACCAGCAGCCGACGCCGTTTATCGGCATCGGCCGCACCGGCGCGGAGGGCTATGCCTATCCAGCCTCGTTCGATCAGGACGTCATCGGGCGCTATTTCACCTTCGGTCTGCGCACCCAGTTTTAAATCTGAATTGGAACACAGACGGCGGGGTGCCCTCGTTTGCCGTCTGTGTTCCGTTTGCCCTGCCAAATTGGGGAATGCAGGACAATCTCTACTTCAGGTGCTTGGCCGCGAATTCCAGGAAGATCGGCCAATTGGGATCCTGGGTGTGACCGTACTGATGCTGGCGAAAGCCGATGTCGCCGGAGATGAGAGCGGGTCCGGTACCGGGGAATTGGTCGGTGCCGAGATCCTTCTTGCCCAGCAGGCGATAGGCTTGGCCGGCGGCAACCGCGGCAATGAACTGGCCCTTGGAATCGGTCCACGCATCACCAGCGGCAATCGATCCGTTGCCGAGGAAGATTGGCCGCGGGGCGCACAAGGCCAGCACGGCATCGGCGTCGACGGTCAGATCCTTGACGCTCAAAGGATCGGCGGCATAACGCATGAACGTGCCGGCCATCCAGTGGAACTCATGGGCCTGCGCCAAGTCCTCGATCGTCTCGCCGAAATACCGCTTGAGCAGCTTGGCGCCGCCAGTGCCGGACGAACTGATAAAGGCAATCGCAAAGCGCTGATCGAACGCCATGGTCACCAGCGTCGCCTTGCCGTAGCGCGAATGACCGGAAATTCCGACCCTATTCGCGGCCACATGCGGATCGGTCGCGAGGTAATCGAGAGCCTGCCCAGCGCCCCACGCCCACGCCCGCAGCGCGCCCCACTCGTCCATCTTGCGCGGCTGGCCTTTATTGACCAGACCGATGATGCCCGCGTTCAAGCCCGCACCGTTGTCGGCCTGAATGCTGGACGGATCGAGCACAACATAGCCCCAGCCGCGCGCGAGAATCTGTTCGCGCCAGTCCGGGCCCGGCGGCGATGCCGGCATTTTGACTCCCGGCGGCAACATCGGCGGCGTCAGCCATCCGAACTGGATGATGACCGGCACCTTGCCTTTGACATTGGCGGGAAGAGCTTCCTCCATCTGGATGTCGACCGCGATCGCTGGATAGGCGGAGTTGTCGACATGCCCGATGATGCGGCGGCTAACGGCCTTCACCGAACCGACCGTAACATCGCGGGCAGCAGCGGCCTCCCATTTGACGCCGGGAATGACGGCCGGCAAGCGACCGTACAGCTCGGCCTCGGCAGCGGCGATGATTTCCGGACACCGCTTGTTCCACCAATCGGCAGAAGTCGCAGCGTGATCGCCGCTCTTCAGCTTAAGGACATCCGGCGAGTAGCCGAACGGCCCCGCCAAAGCCTCGTCGTAATTGGCCGCATTGGGCGCATCGGGATTGGTCCCGTTGTGACCGCTGCGCAGCGCCGTGAGGCCTAAAACCTTCATTTCACGGGCGTGTTCCGCTTCGTTTTCCGCCGTGAGCTTCTGCATTTCGGCGCTCGGCGGGCGATTGCCCATGTCGAGACGCGGCGCCTCGGAATTCTTGAAGTGATCCGCCCCGTAGCCCAGCGCTCCGTACATCAAAAGCGCGGCAGGCAAACACACCAGCGCCCGACGGGACACGCTGCACTTTGCATCCTTCATACGCACGTTATCCTCCCTGGTTCTTCCCAGGCGATGCGCTTGCAAAAAAGGTGCGTCCACACCGGTCGGTATGGACGCCAGTGACGCCACCTGGGGAGGTGGTAATCCGTCCACTACATCTTGTAGCGGACACCCATCGTGAAGTAGCGACCGATCACGTCCTCGTCGGACGTCGCCGGATAGGAGTAACCCTGGGCCGAACTGTTCGATATCGACATCCAGATATGCGGTTTCTGATTGAACAGGTTCTCGACCGACAGGAACCATTCGGCACTCTGGTCCTCGTCGTGATCGCGCAGCTTGAACTTGTAGCTGAGGTTCAAGTCGGTATACGCGATCGAGGGCACGTTAGAAGCCGCGAAGATCAAGGTCGGATCCGAATTCTGCCGTTCGGCGCTATGCCAACGTTCCATCAGGTTCACCGTAACGTCACCGAGGCTGTAGTTGGCAACGAAGGTGAGACGCTTGGCGGCACCGCCGCCGCCCATAGAGCCCGCCGCACCGGCGGCATTGGTGATGACCGCTCCCGGTATCGATTGCGACAACAGGCTCGGCTGATACGCAGCCATCAGGCGCATATTCAACGTGCCTGCGAGGCTGTCGAACCAATTGGCCAGATCCGTGCCGTAGTTGAGTTCCAGGTCGATACCGTGCGTCGAAGTCTTGGAGATGTTGAGCGCCTCGGACAGGACCATGGTTGGGAAATTAGCCGCCGACGTGTTGGTGATCGGATATGGGCGGATCACCAACGGACAGAACGGCGATGTGCCGCCCGATGCGATGCACTGTTTTTCCGCCGACGTGCTGCCGCCACTGACCGACGAAATCGCGTTGCGGATGATGATCTGGTACCAGTCGGCCGAAATCGAAAAGCCGTGCAGCCAATCCGGGCGATAAACGGCGCCGGCGGTCACCGTCTGCGCGACTTCCGGCTTCAGGTTGCGGTTACCCATGCTTTGCAGAGTCAGGTTTCCCGTCACGCCAGTGAGATAGTCATTGAACGCCGACACGTTGGCGGAAATCGGGGCAAACATATTATTGAGCGTGGGTGCCCGGATATCGCGCGATTGCGTGCCGCGGAACAGCAATTCATCGGAGACATTCCACACGAGGCCGAGCTTCCAGGTGATGGCGTCGCCGCTGACGCTGTAGCGCGCATACCGCGCCGCGCCGTTGAAATCGACCTCCTGAGCGAACGGCAGACCCTTGAGCAGCGGAAGGTCCATTTCGGCAGCCACTTCGGTGACATCTTCCGAAACCTCGTGCAACGGCGCATTCACGTTGTTGAACACCGCTTTGGTCGGATCGCACACCAGGGCGCTAATGCCGGTGCAATCGATTTTCTTGACTGGGTCATATTTGCTGTCGATTTCCAGAGCCATCCGGTGCCACTCGGCCGACATGGCCATCTTCAGCGGACCGGCCCAGAGATCGGCTACAGTGCCGGAAATGTTGGCACCGAGATCGTCCATGGTGTTCTTCGCCTTCCACACCGTATCCTCGGTGATGTAGTTGAAGGCGCTGTTCGTGGTCGCAGTCGGGCCGAACGCATCAAGCGCGATGCAACCCGGATAAAGTGTGGGATTCGTTAGCGACACGCGGCAAACGGCACCGCCGGTCGCCGGATTAATCACCGCATCGGAAGCCGCAGCGAGCTTCTGGAAATTGATGTTGTAGGGCGAGGACTCGTTGAGATCGTTGTTGGCGTGGGTGTAGTGGAAGTCCCACTTGTAATCGTCGAACAGCGTACCATCCAATCCCCACGTCACGGTCATACCGCTGGTATAGGCATTGGAATCGCCACCCACTTGGTTCTGGATCGAACGGCCCATGGTAAAGGTCGTCTGTCCGGCCGCATCCAACTGCGTCTTGGCCGAAGCCGGCAGATAGGCGTTATCCGCCGCGTACTTCATCACATAATTGTTGGGGAAGTAGACGTTGAAACTGGTCGACTGTGTCGCGCTGAACTGAACATAGGAATGAATGTACTTGGTCACGTCGTAGTCGAAACGGCCGAAGAACTGCGTGTTCTTCAGACTGGCGACCAGCCACGGATTGGCGTTGACACCAGGAGCCGCTTCGCCGCCGTAGCCACCGTCGCCGCCAATCTCGTCATTGGCCGTACCCGACGCACCGCCGTGCGCAAATGGGCAAAGCTGGCCGTTGGCACAGAAAAATTTGTTGGCCAGCACACCGGTCGAGATGTAGCCGCCCGGGGTATAGTTCGGCAGACGCGAATCCGAAATCAGGTGGAACGGATTGGCGGCCGTGCCGTTGCCCGGCATGGTGTACATATTCGAACCATTCGGGCGCGTCATCATGGTCGAAATGCCGTCCGAATTGTAATGGTTGAGGCTGAATTCGGCATGCCCGCGACCGCCGAGAATATCCATGCCGCCGACCATCGACACTTTCCAGGACGCGTCATCGCCGTACGAGGAAATGCCGCCCTGACCGCTGACCTTGAAGCCGTTGTATTTGGAATTGATCACGAAGTTGACCACACCGGTGACAGCGTCAGTGCCGTAAACCGCCGAGGCGCCGCCGGTGACGACATCGACGCGTTCCATCAGATCGGATGGCAGCGTGTTGACGTCGGTGTTGCCAGCGTGGTCGGTGGTGGCAACGCGGTTGCCGTTGAGCAGGATCAAGGTACGCGTCGAACCGAAGTTGCGCAGGCTGAGGACGTTGCCGGCCCAGTTCTGATTGGCGCCACCGGTCGTGCGCGGACTGCGCGAACCCATGAACACGGGCAGCTTGTTGAGGGCGTCGGGAACATCCGACGGCGTGGTGAGCTGCAAATCGGCGACCGACACGACGGTCAACGGCGTCGGCGCGTCATTGCCATTGGTGATGAGACGTGAGCCCGTGACGGTGATCGTTTCGATCTGCTCGTTTGCTCCGCTGGACGAATTGTGGGCTTGCGCGAAGGCCGCCCCGGACAGAGCGACGACGCTCACCGTTCCGACCAACAGGCGTCTAATATCCCGGCTTAACATATCTCTGGTTTCCCCTGGTTGTTTTCTCTTCTCCGCCGCGCCTCACAGGCACAGCCATCAGCCAACAACGAATGGGGAAACTAATTCCGCAAATTAGTTATGCGCGATCGGCCAATGGAGAAGACTGGTCGGCCGCTAGACCGGCGCACAATCCGCAAATTGCGCCGTATTTTTCAGATGGACGAATGACACGGAAATTTCCGCCAATTGATTTTGCAGGCGAGCCATGCGGCTTGGTGCGGGCTGCGGCACCGACGCCACAACATTCGCGGAGGAATACGGCGCCTTAAACGATGTAGTGTCGTCGGCAAGCAGACCGACGTTCCAGGGAGGAGATCATGCACAGCACGCCTGCACGGCCACACACTATACGTCTTGGACTAGCGACCGCCGCGGTTTGCCTATTGGCGCTTTCGGCCGGCGCCGCCCCCATCGCAAAATTGCCGGCACCGCAGACCCTGACGGCCGATCAGGACCGCGCATTGATGATGCAAAAACTCGGCATCGCTGCCATGCGTCCAGAGCCGAGCGGCAATGAAAAAGCCCCGAACCATGCTTCGTATAATGCCGCTGTCGCCAATCCTTATCCTTTGCCCGATCCGTTGACGTTCAAGGACGGCCGCAAAGTCACCACGCCGACCCAGTGGGCCGCGCGGCGTGCCGAACTGATCGAGGATTTTTCGCGCGAGATGTACGGCCGCGTGCCGACCAACGTCCCGGCGGTGACCTGGCGCGTCGTGGCCGAAGATCACGAGCGGGTCGGCATGTTTCCCGTGATCGCCAAGAAGCTGGTCGGTCACGTCGACAACGCGGCCACTCCGGGCATTCGCGTCGACATCGCGATGACCGTGGTGGTTCCGGCCAACGCCAATGGCCCGGTTCCGCTGCTGATGATGTTCGGCCGCAGCGAATTCCCCAATCCGGTCGAGCCCGCCCGCGACGAACTCGAGAAAATCGACGCCGCGATGAAAGCGCTGCTGGTCAAGCAGGATCCGAGCTTGAAAGCCGTTTTCGAACGCCATCAAGCCTATGCATTGATCAAGCCGGCGCCGATGGCGCGGATGCCGGTCATGGATGGCGATCCGCCGTCGACCCAACAACTGATCGCCGACGGCTGGGGCTATGCCGTTCTCGACCCGGCCAGCGTTCAAGCCGATAACGGCGCCGGCCTCACCAGCGGCATTATCGGTCTGGTCAACAAGGGCCTGCCGCGCAAGCCCGACGATTGGGGTGCGCTGCGGGCCTGGGCCTGGGGCGCCAGCCGCGGTCTCGACTATCTGGCCAGCGATCCGGCGATCGATGCCCATCATGTCGGAATCGAAGGCGTATCGCGCTACGGCAAGGCGGCCCTCGTCACCATGGCGTTCGACAAGCGTTTTGCCATGGTGCTGATCGGCTCTTCCGGCAAAGGCGGCGCCACGCCGATGCGGCGCTACTGGGGCGAGGACCTGACCAATCTTACCGGCAGCGAATATTATTGGATGGCCGGCAACTTCCTCAAATACGGTGCCGCGGCAGCGGTCCCCGCCGCCCTGACACCCAACGACCTGCCGGTCGATTCCAATGAGCTGCTTGCGCTCTGCGCACCGCGTCTGACCTTTGTCAGCTATGGTATCCCGGAAAAGGGCGATGCCCATTGGCTCGATCAGCAAGGCAGCTTCATGGCGGCCATCAACGCCGGAGCCGTGTTCAAATTGCTGGGTGCCAAGGACATCGGACTTGGCAACGACGAACACACTGCCAAGATGCCGCCAGTCAACACTGGTCTCTTGGACGGACAGTTGGCGTGGCGCCAGCACGACGGCGGCCACACCGATCAGCCTAACGTGAAATACTTCCTGCAGTGGGCCGACAAATTTATCGGCCACAGACCGCCAGCCCAGTGACAATCACTGCTCTCAGCATTGGTTCATCTGAGCTGCAAATTTCGAGCTTCGCCTGGTGGCGGCAGCTGGTGCTGCCACCAGACAGTGCCTCACTCCCACTCGATAATGATACTTCTCTTTCTTCTCAATAACTTAATAACACCCAACAGCATGAAAAATACCATGCTCAAGATCGCCTATGCGGGACACGTCATTCGCAACCGGATGAGGCGCATAGCTGGTTGGACACACGCACAGTCATAGCATGCCGGTACCTTTGCGATAGACCTGCCATCAACAGAGGCGCCAGAATCGGCAAAGGACACCACGTGCCACAGTCGCCTCATCAGGTACCTACCGCTCATGAGCCGTTTCCACGGCGGCCACCGAACGATTATAAGGGCGCAGATGGCACACGATAGGGAGCGTGAGGAGGACCTTACTTCCGCTCAAGCCGTCTTGATACGCAAGACCGTCAAGGAATGGGCCTTCAGCCTGAGGCCGATGCTGTTGCCGATCAGCGTGACCGCTGCGCGTTGCGGGGCGACCTTCTCGGGTTCGTCGAAGCTGTTGCGATCGGCCAAGCTGGCGCCGGACAAAACTGTCTGGCTCGCCACAACGGCGGTGGCACCATTGAGGACGATGGTGACTTGCTCGGTCCCATCGCCGGGATGGACGATCTTCAGAATGACGTCGCCGCTTCCGGCTTCGCGCACGGCATTGACGAAGAACCGCTCGTCCTCGGCTTCGGTGAGTTCGGCCGGCAGCACCACATCACCGCGATTGGTCGCAAAGAGCTGCTGCACGTAATAGTTCGGCGTGCGCACGACCGAGAGATTGTCCACCCAGATCAGATCGGGCATCCATTGCCAGGCATCGCGATGGGCGAACAGCGGCGCATAGGCGGCCATAGCCACGACATCGGCATTGCGCTCGAGGCCCGTCATATAGGCGGCTTCGGCCAGCGCGCATTCGAGATCGTTGACGTTGTTGGGGCTCACCATCTTGTCGCTTTGCGCGGCGTATTCCCCGAACAGCACCTTGGGACCGCTACGGTCGTATTGATCGTAACGATGGGTGTTGGCGTAGAACCACGGCGGACGCGCATAGCAATGCTCGTCGACGATATCGACGCCGAGGGCGCGGAACTGCGGCCAGAGATACTGGAACCGCTCATCGGCCGGTTCGGGACCGGCGGACGCGATCAGCTTGATCTCGGGACACTTGGCGCGGAACGCAGTGACGAAGGCGGTGAGGCGCTCAATATATTGCGCGCCCCATTGCTCGTTGCCGATACCAAGCATAGTGAGATGGAACGGCGCCGGATGGCCCATGGCGGCGCGCTTGCCGCCCCATTCGGACGAGGCCGGACCGTTGGCGAATTCGACCAGATCGAGCGCGTCCTGAATGAAGCTGTCGATTTCTTCCATCGGCGCCAGTTCGCCGGAATTGAACTGACAGGCCATACCGCAATTGATGATCGGCATCGGCGCGGCGCCAATGTCTTCGCAGAGCAGGAAATACTCGTAAAAGCCGAGGCCGAAAGACTGGTAATAATCCGGGGCCGGACGATGCAGGAACTCGTAGTTCCAGCGGTTGATCAGGAGCGGACGCTCCTCAACCGGCGCAATGGTGGCTTTCCACGGATAGCGCTTATCGAGCTCGCTGCCTTCGACGATGCAGCCGCCGGGGAAGCGCAGGAAGCCGGGCTTCATATCAGCCAGCACTTGCACCATGTCGGCGCGAAGTCCGCCCGGGCGGCGTTTCCACGTCGCCTGCGGGAACAGCGAGACGAGATCGATGTCGACCGTGCCGGCGCCGTCGAGCAGGAGATAGAGCTTGGCTTTGACGTCGCTCGCCGCGGGACGCAGCACCGCCGTCCGCTGGTCCCAAGTAGCAGGGAGATTTTCGAGCTTGATCTGCTCAAGCAATGTGCCGTTCTCGGCATAGAACGCCACGCGCAGCGCCGGCGTGCCCGACACGCAGCGCAGGCGCAGGGTGAGGTCACAGCCCTCGCCCGCCTTGAGACCCATGCCGCGGAAGCCTTCATTCGCAATGCCGAACGCATCAGCCCCTTCCGACTGCAGGCGCACATAGCGCGGATGATAGGCCGCGAACGCATCCTTGCTCTCAATCGAGAGCGTGCCGCGCGCCTTGCTGGGCGAGATCTTCTGCCAGCCGGTCAGGGGATCGGGAAACGAGAAGCTGCGATTCTCGACCAGCTCGGCATAGAGCCCGCCATCGGCGCCGAAGTTGATATCCTCGAAGAACAGACCCCACATTTGCGGGTTGATCGCCGCACCGGGCTTATCGGCATGAACGGTAATGGTTCTGGTCATGGCGTCTGTTCCGTCACCTGTTGGCGGATGTTCTGGTTATAATACTTGTCGGTGATGAAGTAGCCGTACATCAAAAGACCCATTCCGAGCTGGAAGACGCCCGAAATCACCGTCAGGGATAAGGCGATACCGTTGAGGGTGTATTGGCTCTGCACGACATCCGGCTGGTAATGGAACGCCAGCAGCAGCAGTGCCACCACACCGGCGCCGATGCCCATGCCGGCCTTCTGGGCGAAGGAGATGCCGCCGAAGGCAAGGCCGGCGACGCGCTTGCCGGTTTTGACCTGGCCGTAATCCACCGCTTCCGAAATGACCGACCAGAACACCGGCCCCTGCAGGTCGACGATTAAATTGATGAAGAAGTACATCACCAGCGCCGGCATGACGTCGTGCGGTCCGACCAGAAAGTACATCGCCACGCAGAGCACGAAGGTGATGATCTGCGACCAGCGGAACACCTGGACTTTGCAGAACACCTTGGTCAGCCAGGTCGAAACCACCATGGCGAGGATATTGCCGACAATGCCGACGGCCACGAAGGTGGCGAGCAAATTGGCGTCGCCGCCGAGATAGTACTTGGCGTAATAGAAGCCGAGCGAACCGCGGATGATGTAGCCGGTGGTGCCGATGATGCAGGCCCAGAACAGGATCTGCCACTGGCTGTTGCCGAACAGAAGCTTGACCTGCGCGAAGACCGGCATCGGCTTGGTCTTGTGCTGCACCCGCTCCTTGGTGGTGAAGAAGCAAAAGAAGAAGATCAGCGTCGCCAGCCCCGCCATCACCATCATGGCAATGTGATAGCCTTGCGCCAGGTGCTCCTGCCCCCAGCGGGCGGCGAAGATCGGCACGAAGATGTTGACCATCAGCGAAGCGCCTTTGGCGAAGAACAGGCGATAGCCGTTGGCCGAAAGCCGCTCCTTGGGATCGTCGGTGATCACGCCGGGCAGCGAGATGTAGGGGATGGTGACGGTGGTGAAGATCACCATCATCAGCGTGTAGGTCGAGTAGGCCCAGATCAGCTTGCCCATATACGGCAGGTCCGGGGTGGTGAAGGTCAGCACGACGCTGAGGCCGAACGGCACGGCAAACAGGAACAGATAAGGCCGGTAGCGGCCCCAGCGCGTGGTGCGCCCGTCGGTGAAGATGCCCATCGCCACGTCGGCGAAGGCGTCGATCAGACGCGGCAAGAGGCCGAGCAGGACAAGGTCTTCGACCTTCAGCCGGTACACGTCGGTGTAGAAGAAGGTGATGATGATCGCCAGCGCCGACCAGACGATGTTCACGGCGGCGTCACCGCTGCCGAAGCCGATCTTCTCAAGAAGCGAAAGTTTGTTTTTTGCCGCGGTGATCATGTGCCGTTACTTCGTCAGAGGAGCGTGGAACGTGTCGAGAGTGCGGCCATCAACGGAGGGCCAACCGGCCGCGTCCCAGGAGATGGGCAAAACCTTCAAGCGATGAAAATCGTTATCGGCCGCTTCATAGGCGTGCATGACGATGAAGTCTTTGTCGTCGTAGCTGTAGACGCCCTGCCCGCCCCAGCCGGCCCACTTGGTATTCTCGGAGACGAGCGGCGTGCCGCCGCCTTTGGCCATGTCCATGCCGGCCTTGTCGAGATACGGCCCGGTAATCGTTTTGGCGCGGCCAACGGCAACGCGATAGGTCGAGGCCTTGCCGCGGCAGCAGTAGCCGGTCGAAACGAAAAGATAGTAGTAGTCGCCTTTTCGGAACAGGAACGGACCTTCAATCGCCCCGTCGCCCGGTGTTTTGACGTCGGCTCCGGCATGCGGGCGCGCCGCGATGGTGTGCCACTGTTGCGGCTCGGCGATATGAATGCGGTCGGGATTGAGTTTTACCAGCTTGATGCCGGACCAGAACGAGCCGAACGTCATCCACGGCGTGCCGTTGGCGTCATCGATCACATTGGCATCGATCGCATTCCAGTTGTCGCGTCCCTCCACAGAGCGCACGATAATGCCTTGGTCTTCCCATTTGTAATCGGGCGAAGCGGGATCGAGCGTCTTGTTGACCGTTACGCCGATCGCGGAATCGTTCTTTCCGAAACTCGAAACCGAATAGTAGAGATAATATTTGCCGCCGGCATAGCTGACATCCGGCGCCCAGACATGGCCATCAAAGCCGGCCGCAACGCTGCGCGCCCACGACGGCTCGGTCGCGAACACCCGGCCGCGCGTAGTCCAATGAACGCGATCCTTGGAACTGTAGAACGGAACACCCGGCCCGGTGCTGTAGAGATAGTAGTGAGCGCCATCCTTGCCGAATGCGGGATCGTGGATGTCGACCTCCGAGGTCGTGGCGGCCCAGGAAACGCCACCGAACATCACGGCGGCAATGACGGCGATCGCGTGCTTTACGGTCATGATGGCATTCCGCTGAAATTCCAACAGGCCGGTACAGACACTCAGACCAGACCCGATCGTTGCTACAAAATAGGCGGCAATCGACCGATTGGCATCAGGCCGTATTGCCGCCTTAGAAAAGAGGCCCGCGTCACGGTGGCCCCTCCGGGGGGGAGGAAGGGCCAACCATTTCAACTTCCGGGGTTTGCGCTCGCGCCCCCCGGAAGAAACGAGGCCAGGCCACACGATGCAGCCGGGCCCAACACATCAATTGGTCGAGTAACGCAGACCAATCGAGAACGTCCGGCTGAACAGCGCGGTACCGAAATCGGTGACCTCGGGATCGCCCTGACCGGCGCCGTGGTAGTACTGCTTCTGCTTGGCGTTCAGCAGGTTGGTTCCGTCGAAGGTGACCATCACGCCGTCCCAGGCCTTGTAGCTGAGCTGGAAGTCGAGGCTGGACTCCGCGCGACGCCAGATGCCAAGCGGGTTGCCGAACGAAGCGGCCTCGTTGCTGTAATGGAACTTCGAACGCCAGACATAGGACAGACGCGCACCGAAATCGTCTTTTTCGTAGATACCGGTGAGGTTGTAGGACAGCGGCGACACACCCCACATCGGCTCGACGAGGTACGACACCACGTTACCGGTGGTGGAGTCGGTCACAGGCGTATTCTGCGACGAGCTCAGAACCGTCAAGCTGCCCTGAACGCCCAACCCGTCCATGAACGACGGCAGGAAGTCCGGGAAGTAGACGGCGCCGAGTTCGATACCCTTCAGGTGCCCCTTCGAGGCATTCATCGGCTCGACGATGATGAAGTTGTTGGTGTTGTACTGGTTCTTGATGGCATCGCCCGGGAACACCTTCGCGACATTTTCCGTCACGATGATGTTGTCCAGATCGCGGCGGAACACAGTGCCGTAAATGGCGCTCGACGGAGCGAAATACCATTCCGCGGTCAGGTCGATGTTCTTGGCATGGACCGGCTTCAGATCCGGATTGCCTCGAGAACCGGTGGCATAGCCCACTTTGGTCACGTCGGCATTAAGGATGTAGGTAGGGTTGAGATCGGTGAAGCCCGGACGACGCAGCGTCTCACCATAGTTGGCGCGCAGCTTGATGTCGTCGGTCGGCTCGTACGCCACGGCCACACTCGGCAGCCACTTGGCGGCATAGTTGCTGCCCGACGAGGCGTTATGCGTGCCATTCGCGATGAAGTCGGTGTGGTCGTAGAACGTCATGTTGTCCTTGACCTGCACCCAGCGCACACCGGCATTGACGGTCAGCGGACGGCCGAAGACGTCGTGCTCCAGATCGGTTTCCAGATACACCGCGGTGTTCATTTCGGTGATCTTGAAGGTCTGGAACATCTCGTGCAGGCGCGGGCTAACCAGATCATTGCCTCGGCCTTGCGGATCAGTGGCATAAAGCGCGCGCAACTTGCCGATATTGTCGTACACCCAACGGCCATCGAGGTTGATCCACGAATGGGGAACGTCGGAAACGCCGTTGAAGAACGCGTCGTTGATACGGTACGCGCCCTTATCGACCGACGTGAACGGTTCGTTGAAGTAGCCGCTGGCCTGGCGATACGACTCCGCCGCATTGCGGTTGTCATGACGGACGCCGAACTTGACATCCTTGACAATGCCCAGAAGGCCCTTGGTGTCATACTTGCCGTCGAAGGCGACCGTATAGGCCTCGCCCTTGGTGTGATTTTCGTTGTCGTAGAGCTGGGCGGTATTCCAGAAGCTCGGATCGGTCAGACGGTTCTGCGTCGAACCGAAGTTGAACGCCATGATGCCGCCGCCGGCATTGTAATCGACATTGATTTCCGGCGCGCCGCGCTCAATGCGCATGGCAGTGAAGGTCGTGTTGTACTGGCTCGCCTGATAGGAGATGTCGCCGGTCGCGCTCAAGCGATCGGTCAGATCCCACTTGGCATTGAGGCCGTAGACATAGCTGTTGGTCTTCGCGACCGTCAGGTCACCGCTGTTGAAGTCATAGACGTTGCCGACATGGCGCGTCTTCATGACGTTGGTATCTTTGTACAGGGTGAAGCTGCTGGCAGGCTGGATGGCCGGATTGGCGCCCGCGAAATCACCCCACCAATCGACGAAGCTGAACAACAGGTTGTTGTACGTCTCGTTGCGGAAGCCGTTGTACATGGCTTCCAAGGTGTAGGTGGAATGCTCGTTCGGAGCCCACTGGACCGCCAAATTCGCGTTCGGGCGCGTGCGCTTGCCAGTGAAGTCGCTCTGGAACACGGCGTCACGCGACAGGTAGTAAGGAACGTCCTGATTGGTCGCCACCATGTGGAGCGTTGCGCCGGCTTTTTCCGACAAACCGCTCGGCGTACCCGGCTCCCACAGCGTTTGAAGATCGCCTCTGACCGCGGTCCGCGTATCGGGCGCACGGCAATCGCCGTTAAAAATACGCTCCAGCGGGCCCCAATTGCCCATGCAACCATCATCGGTAAGACCGTCGACATGGGGAATGTTGGCACCAGCGAAACCAGCTTCGGTGGCAAACGGCACCAGGGCGCCCGGCGTCGAGCTTTCATCGCGGAACCGCACGACCGACCAAGACACGTTGGCCAGAACGCCGACATCGCCGATCGACGTCTTCCAGCGATCGCTGACCAGAAGGCCGAGGTTCGGATCGAATGCGCCGCGCTTTTCTTCATAGGTACCGGTTACCGCACCGGTCAGCTTGAAACCTTCGAAATCGAACGGGCGATAGGACGAGACGTTCAGCTGGCCGGCAATGCCGCTTTCGATCTGGTTCGCTTCGCGGGTCTTGTAGACGTCCAAGCCGCGAACCAAAGTCGCCGGCATATCCTGCATCGAGAAGTATTGTCCCGATGAGGTGAACAGCTTGCGGCCGTTCCAGGTGGTTTCGATGTCGCCTAAGCCGCGGATATAAATAGTGCCAACCTGACCCGAGCCGCGGTTGGTCACCTGCACGCCGGACAAACGCTGCAGCGCCTCGACGATATTATTGTCGGGCAGCTTGCCGATATCTTCGGCGATAACCGATTCAACGACTTGGCTCGACGAGCGCTTGATGTCCAAACCCTGCGCGATCGTCGCCCGAATACCGGTCACGACGACGGTTTCCACTTGATCGGATTGCGCCATCGCGGCCCCGGTCATCAGTGCCATCGCCGATACCGAACAAGCCAGTAGCTTTTTACCGAGCATGATCCCTCCCAGCTCCATTTTACATGTCTGATTACTCAGACAATTTCTTCGGGCACTTTCCGACGCGTCCCATATAAATGCAACGAGTGTTTCTTGTCGCACAGCAGTGCCGATGACCGCTCGTCGATAGTAGCGACCGCTTATCGAAAACTGTCTCGGCAATGATGATGAAAATGGTGAAGTGTTGTCGACAAGCCTCACTCTCGCGACGCGCGACAGAGCCCAACATGGTGCAACCTATTGACTACTTCTCACGCGTCTACAAATGCGGAAGATGATGGTAGCGTTATCGGCTTGAGGCGTATCGTGTTCGGCAACAACGATTCGAAAATGCGCCAGCCGCGTCGTGCCGGAGGAAGCGCGATCATGCATCTGCCAAGTTCGGCCGAATTGAACAAACACAATCTTCGCCTGATGGTGTCGGTGATCGCGGGCGCGTATCTGTTGATCGCAGTCGCCAACGGCATCGACTGGATCAGCCGTGCGCCGACCTACCAAGCCCTCGATATCGCCACCTGGGAATTCCTTTATAACGGCAGCGCCTGCACTACCAATATTGCAATATGCCTGATCTATGCGGGCATCAGAGACCGCGGCCACACGCTCTGGCTCTATCTCGCTCCGCCGATACTGTGCTTCCTCGGCGGCGCGCTGTGGATCACGATTGCACACTTCGTGATCCAACTACTCGGACTGCCACACTGGATCGGCGTACCGATGAATTGGGTGTCGTTGACGTTCCAGGGAGGACTGGCAAGCGGAACGACGCTGTTCCTCGTTTCTTGCGTTTCGTTCGGCCTCGATTACTGGCGGCAAGCGGCGCTCGAACGCGAGAACGCACGGGAAGCCAAGAGCCTCGCCCATCAAGCGCAACTTCGCATGCTGCGCTACCAGCTCAACCCTCACTTCCTGTTCAATACTCTCAACGCCATTCGCGGCCTGATCCTAGAAGATCCGCAGCGCTCCCGCCGCATGGTTTCCGAACTCGCCGATTTTCTGCGCTATTCCCTCGACGGGCATGGCGGCGAAGGGACAGTGGGCGACGAACTCGAAGCCATCGAGAACTACCTTGCGATCCAGCGTACGCGCTTCGAGCAGCAGCTCGATGCGGAAGTCCGAGTGGATCCTTCCGCCCTCACCATTGCGCTGCCGAGCTTCTTGATCCATCCGTTGGTGGAGAATGCCGTCAAGCACGGCATGAAGTCCGGCATCATGCCGCTCAAGCTGCTGATCGAAATCACCCGCAAAAAGCAGACTTTGAACATCCGGGTATCGAATTCAGGTCATCTGGTGCCGAAGCACGACCATTCGTATGAAGACACCGGCATCGGCCTCAAGAACATCACCGAGCGCCTGGAACTAGCATTCCCGGGCCGGCATACGTTCCGCGTGAACGAAGCGGATGGATGGGTTGTCGCCGAAATCGAGCTTCAGTTGACGCCGGAGACACTGACATGACCCATACCGCCCTGATCGTCGACGACGAACGCATCGCGCGCAACGAACTTGAATACATGCTGCGCGATTACCCGCAGTTCGAGATCATCGGCCAGGCCGCATCGGTGGAGGAGGCCGTCGAACGCATTCAGGCGCTCAAACCCGAGCTCATTTTTCTCGATGTGCAGATGCCCAGCGCTTCGGGGTTCGAGCTGTTCGAGCGCATACCCGTCGAAGCCTGGGTCATCTTCGTCACCGCCTATGAGGAGTTCGCGCTCAGAGCGTTCGAGGTGAATGCGCTCGATTACCTGACCAAGCCGGTTCGCCAGCAACGCTTAGGCGCGGCGCTTGACCGCTTTTTGCACCGGATACAGTTGAAGCCCTCCACGGTCGGACTGAGGATGTCAGATTCGATCCTTCTCACCATCGGCCGCCACGCCCGCTTCGTGAAAGTCGCCAGCATCGACAGCATCCTCGCCGAGGGCGATTACACCAGGGTCATCGTCGGCGGCAATTCGATCGGCACCGTGCTCAAATCGATGAGGGAATGGGAGCAGGATCTGCCGCAAGACACTTTTTATCGAATTCAGCGTTCTGCCATTGTCAATTGCGAGCACGTCGACCGGCTGGAAAAACACGAGACCGGCGGATTTGCCGTATACATGCACAATATCGAAGAGCCTCTCCTCATGAGCCGCCGCAGCGCCCGCCAGTTCCGCGAACGTTTTTCGATATGACCACACACTGCGCACGCCCACCATATCCGCGCCAGTATTACGCCCCTCACTCCCACTCGATGGTCAACAGGGTTGATTTCGCATTGTAACTATTGCCCTTTCTGCTCAGGCTCCAAACCCATACCAACTGCGATACCACCAGGGTCAAGGGGCTGGATTCGCGAATTCTCAACGGCGTTGCTACTCGCCATAAGGGTGCGCGTATCGCAAACAAGCTTCGGGAATGCGCCCCTCTCCATCTCATTGAAGCAGGCCCGCCTCGGAAATCGTCCAGAAAGCCTTGGGTCGATTGCCATGTTGTCATCCGCTAATGACCAAGGACTCATGGAGATGACAATCGCCGTCCTGGTCGGCCAGTAACGCCAGCGAAACACATTTTTCCCTCGCCACGAACCGCGTGTGGTTGGCCTCTGATGGCAGCATATAGAGCAAGTGCAGCGGCAAGCTCTCGCCCGCCAAACCTAACTCACATTTGAGTTTGGTCAGGGGTTCGCCACATGGGCCAACGACGAGGATATCTATGTCCTGCCCGACACCGCTGAGCGTCGAGCCGAACATGTATGACTCGAACCCTGCCAGGGATTTGCATGACGTCAAAAGATGGGCGGCAACGTCATTTGCCGTCATCAAGCCTTCCTCAGGCGCTCCCTCAGGTCGTCCCATTTCATCACCTCACATCCGAGTTCACGTCCCGCCTCCAACGCCTCGGGCGACGGCGTTCCGCTTGGATTGATGTTCCAAGCAATGTTGACTGGGCCAAATCGATCCCAGAGGCTCCGGACAGCATCAGCGGTAGGCTCGTACTCCGCTAGCATCCCGATCCGGAGCGTAGTTCCGGTCCTAAGCGAAACACGGTAAACCCGATCAAATTCCCGGACGACGTCCGCCACGGGGCCATATTGCCGAATGAGCCTGTCCGAAAATTTGTAGATCTTGTGAGACGCAGTATTTGCATCGCCGTCTAAGGCAGCCGAGCCGAGCGTGCCAAAACTTCCCCAACCCACGCGATTCTCTTCAAGGTAACGAATCGCGTCGCCTTCCCAGACGCAACTGGTGCGGTAACCACATAGGAAGTCCAGATTCTCGAACTGCTCTCGGTAGCCAATAGCCGCATCTATATTGATCGTCTCATGTGCAGCAATCGCGGCGAATACATCCGGTCGGTCCGGAGTCGAGATCTTGATCAGGTCGCCCGCTACATGCACTGCTTTTGAACGTTCGCCCGGTTTAGAGAAATTGGCGAGAGCGTATTTTACCTGCCAGTTCACCCGAAAATACCTTCCATCGCCGCCGGAAAACAAATAGCGCGACCAGCGACACCGCAAACGTGTCGTTCTGATAGCCCGCGGACGTGTTCTTGATAGTCCGCGAAAGTGCGTCGCTCCTCGTCGGTCGCAAGCTTCAGATTTGCCTCAATGATCGCTTGGGCCCGGTAGTGGTTCGGCAGGATGACGCTCCTCATCCGCTGGCTCCACGCCGACGCTGCCTCAGACTCCGGGTCGTACTCGAACTTTGACCCATCAACAGGAGCATAGCGTTCCCAGATTGCCCTGTTTTCCGCCAGTATGCCGGTCACGGCATCCCGAACCTGAGCGCGCTCGTCATACGACCTGATGCCTTGCTTAAGCGCCAGATTCGCAAGGTGGCTCTGCTTCCAATCGAGCAGGATGTTGCGTGGGTAGGCCTCGGGGTCCTTGTCGATTTTCGTATGACATGTTGGGCACAGTAGGATCAGGTTCTCAAACGAGTCCGCGTCGTAATCGCCAGCCGGGCGGTCCTCGAAACGCGGCCCGGCGTCGCCATGCGGGATAACGTGCGCCATTTCGGCGATGTGCTTGTCGCCGCCAATTTCCACGGGGAACAAAGCATCAAGGCAGTCCGGTTTCTGACAGTGCCCTGATGCCGCTGCAAA
>JAHFQC010000096.1 GCA_023259375.1 Alphaproteobacteria bacterium | reverse complement strand
AAGGTGTTCCAGGGCGGCGCCACCAACGAGATCCTCGCCAAGGTGAAGAAGCGCTTCTCCGACGTGAAACACGTCAAGCCGCCCGCAAGCCGTGCGGAGTCGGTGGAACTCTACCTCGTCGCCATGGGCTTCAAGGGATGAGTGCGCCGGATGCCGCGATGCTTGCTGTCGCCGGCAAACTGGCAGACTTCATTGCCGGACGCGGGCTGTCGCTTCCGACTGATCTTTTCGCCCGCGACGTGGTCATCGTCGAGAATTTCGCGCCCTTCATCTTCCGGGATGCGGCGGTGTGGGCGAAGGAAATGCGCGCCCATCTCGCCGATCTTTCGGATCTGCACCGCAGTTTCGGTGCGCCAATCGATTTTCTGCGCGATGGCGATACCGTGTATTTTTCCATGCCGACCACGTGGTCCGGCTTCAACCGCGGCGTGCCGTTCCGCGAGACCGGCGGCTGGGCGCTGGTGCTGAAATTGGAGGCAGGGGCGTGGCGTTTGGCCGGTTACGGCTGGGCCGTCATCGAGACCTCTGCGCCGCAATAAGCATTTCCCCTGAATGTATTGCGCGGATTGGCCGCGCTCTTATGCCCAAAACCGGTCACCGGCCGCCTCTAGGTACCGGCACCGGAAAACACAACTGCAGCGTGGATGATTATGGGCGTGGAACCGGTCGGCAAAACGGCGGGATGGGGCGATTGTTTTTCGCCGCAGGAAATCGAAGCCAATGTCGAGAAGTTGGGGCTGAAGAAAGCCCGATCGCCGCTGATGGCCAGCCTCGGACAGGCGTTCCTCGCCGGTATCTATATCGGTCTCGGCGGTCTGTTCTTCTGCATCATCCTGGCGGATGCAACGCTTGGCTTTGCATCGCAGCGCCTGCTCGGCGGCTTGGTGTTTGCGCTTGGCCTCGGATTGGTCGCCATCGCCGGTGCCGAACTTTTCACCGGTAATTGCCTGCTGGTCATGGCCTGGGCGCAAGGCCAGATCAAAGCCTGGGAAGTCGGCAAGAACTGGACGATCATTTGGCTCGGCAATTTCGTCGGCGCGCTGACGCTGGTGTTCCTCGTCTTCATGTCGCATCACTGGGCGATGAACGACGGCGCCGTCGGTAACGCCGTGATCAAGCTCGCCGTGTCGAAGCTGACGCCGGATGGGCTCACGATCTTCTTCAAGGGTGTGTTGTGCAATCTGCTCGTCTGCCTCGCGATGTGGATGAGCTATGCCGGCCGCACCGTAACGGACAAGATGGTCGGCCTTCTTCTGCCGGTGGCGGCGTTCATTGCTGCCGGGTTCGAGCACTGCATCGCCAACATGTATCTGTTACCGCTCGCCTGGGTGCTGGTGACGACGGGCCATGTTCCGGCGGGCATGGACGTTTCGGTGGTGACGCTCGGCGCCATCGGTCACAATCTCGTGTACGCGACGCTGGGCAATATCGTCGGTGGCGGCGGCTTCGTCGGTCTCGTGTACTGGGCGATCTACCGCAAAGCCTACGTCCCCCATTGATGGGCAAAGCGCGACAAATCTGCGCTTTCAACAAGGTTTGACTACCTGCTGCTCCAGTTCTCCCGCTACGTTTGGCCGGGAGCGACTGGAGGGTGTGCGATGCGCGCCGGTTTTATTGCGGCAATGGTGGTCCTTATGACGATGACGAATGCGAATGCAGGCTCGGCTGATGCCGACCTTCGCGCGCTCTATACGCACGAGTGGGCTTGGCGGATCACCGAACTGGCCGACGATGAAAATGAAATCCGTCCGGTTTCGGCGCATCTGCCGCATGTCGATGCCAAAGCCCAGGAAGCCCGTCTCGTTCGTTGGCAGGAAGCGCTCGCCAAACTCGACCAGATTCCCGCGTCGCAACTTTCCGCCAAGGAACAGGTCAACGCCGAGGTCTATCGCGCCCAGCTTCAGGCACTGATCGCCGATCAGAAATTCCGCGGCTACGAGGCGCCGGCCAATTCGGATTCGAGTTTCTGGGGCGATTTCGATTACCGCGCCCGCCGCCCCTTCCGCACCGAACAGGATTACCAGAACTGGATATCCCAGCTCGGCGAGTTGCCGCGTTATTTTGCCGAGAACATCGCGAACATGCGCGCCGGTTTGAGGCGGGGTTTCACGCCGTCGCAGGTAACGCTGCAGGGGCGCGGCAGATCCATTCACGCCGTGGCGGAGGCCAAGCCGGAAACAACGGTCTTCTTCGAGCCGTTCAGGCAGATGCCGTCAGCCATCCCGGTCGCGGAGCAGGCACGTCTCAAGGCGGAAGCGCTCAAAGTCATCGCCGACAAAGTGCAACCGGCCTTCGCCGATCTCGCCACGTTCTGGGACAACGATTATGTTCCGCACGCCCGCACCACCCTCGCAGCGTATGCGTTGCCGGATGGCAAGGCGTATTACCGCCAGCAGATCGTCGAATACGCCACGGTCGACAAGTCGCCGGAGGAAATCCATCGCATCGGTCTTGCCGAAGTCGCCAAGCTTCGCGCCGAAATGGAAACGGTGATGCGCGAGACGGGCTTCAAAGGAGACTTCGCAGCGTTCCTGAAATTCCTGCGCTCCGATCCGCAGTTCTATGTTACCCAGCCGCAGGACCTGCTCAACCGCGCCGCCTGGATCGCCAAGGAATTCGACGGCAAGGCTTCGCTCTATTTCGGCCGTCTGCCGCGCGCCCGGTTTGCCATTCGTCCGGTGCCCGATGACATGGCGCCTTTCTATACCTCCGGCCGCGGGGGGCCTGGGCTTTATCTGGTCAATACCTACAATCTGAAGGCGCGTCCGCTTTATAGTCTGCCGGCGCTGACCTTGCACGAAAGCGCGCCGGGACATGCCTTCCAGATGCCGCTGGCGATGGAAGATACGTCGCTGCCGGATTTCCGCCGCGAATCCTATATCTCGGCCTATGGCGAAGGCTGGGCGCTTTACTGCGAGTGGCTGGGCCTGGAGATGGGCATGTACCACACGCCGTATGAGCGCTTCGGCATGCTGTCGTATCAGGTTTGGCGCGCCGCGCGTCTGGTGGTCGACACCGGTCTTCATGCCAAAGGCTGGAGCCGCGAACAGGCCATCGCCTATTTCCACGACAATACCGCATTGCCCGAACACGAGATCGAAACCGAGGTCGATCGCTATATCGCGTGGCCAGGGCAGGCGACGTCCTATTATCTCGGCGAAATGGCGATCCGGGCGGCACGCGAACGCGCCGAGAGGGAGCTCGGCGCGAAATTCAATATCCGCGCGTTCCATGACATGGTGCTGGCGCTGGGTTCGGTGCCGCTGCCGGTGCTTGATCGCGAGGTGGATGCGTTTATTGCCAACGGTGGTAAGGGCCCGTATCCGGAATCGGAGTAGCTACGGTCCCGCGAAATAGATGATCGCGAACAGCACCACGACCAGTGCAATGCCGATGGCGAGCACATAGCGGACGCGACCAAGGGTTACGGCCTGTCGTGCCTGATAGGTGTTGAGCTCTCGCTGCTCGTTGTCTTCGCTCGGCTGTTGCGACATGGAATATCCGGAAAGAAAGGGGCCGGTTGCCCGGCCCCGTAGAACTTATTGCTGCGGCGGTGTGGTGCTGGAACCGTTGGGCGAATTCGTTCCCGTAGAACTGCCGGGGGGCGATTGGTTGCTTGAAGGTCCCATGGTCGGATTGTTCGGTGAGTGCGGACCGTTCTCAGTTCCCGGCTGTGGCTGCACGGTCGGTGGCGTCGAATAGCTCGAATTGTTCTCGTTCTGGCTGCCGCCCTGCGAGCCGGTCGTGCTCCCCGACATGCCGGTGTTGCCGCCGGTGGTCGATCCCGATGTCCCCGGTCCCGTCGATGAGCCGACGCCCGCGTTGGAACCCGAACTGTTGGTGGCGCCGCCGGGATTGGTGCCCTGATAAGTGCCGGCGTTGTTGCTGTTGCTGCCCGCGCCCATTCCGCCAGTCGATGAGCCGGCGCCGGATTGACCGAGCTGCTGCTGGTTCAAGCGGTCCGTCTGGCTTTGCTCCGAGCCTGACGAGCTGCGCATCGAGCTCGATTTCTTTGAATGATGCCGCTTGTGCTTCTTGGGATGGCTGACGCTTTGGTCGCTCGAAGCGCCAGAGCTCGAGGGCGCGCTTGAGGTGGAATCGCTGGAGCCCGTTGTTCCCGGGCCGGTGGTTTGGGCTGTTGCCGCCGGCGTCAGCATGCCGATGGCGAGTCCGGTAATTCCAATGAGCAGTCTGTTACGAAACGTCATGAGAGTCTCCTTCCATCGCCCGGCATGCGAGCTGTGTCCGTCGAGAACGCGTGCGCAAAGGCGCTGTTCCGCTTTTCGCAGCGGCCCGGGGCGCGGGCGCGCGAAATCAATGTTTCGTGATTTCCAGGGAGAGCAGGTCTGTTCAGCTTCGGTTCATCGCCGTACAACCATGCTGCTGATAGGGAAATAAAAGGGGCAGGGCCATGCGGGGATGGGCGGCAGTCTTGGTTTTAGGGCTTTGCGGTTGCGCGACGACGGTTCAGGTTCCGGCGCGGTTTCCGGCGAACGATCCTGACGCGGCCGCTTTGCGGCGGGTCGCGGTGGCGGCTTTCGACGGCGCGGAAGGCGACCATTTTGCTTATGCGCTGGAGGACATGCTCGCCAACGCCGATTTCGACGGCCGGCGCTATTTCACTCTGGTCGGGTCGGGAGCACGCGATGTGCGTCCGGACCAGACTCTGTCGTTCGGCCGAGATGTCGGCGCCGACGGGGTTTATTCCGGTCTGATGCAAGCGGCCGATTTCGACAACTATCCTTGGGAAGATCGCGAGAAGCGCTGTGTCGAGAAGGACAACAACGGCAAGTGCGTCCGCAAGGAGGTGTTCGTGCGCCCATGCATGCGCCGTACCTTCCATATGGAAGTGTTTCCGTCGCTGACCAACGTCCGGTCGGGGCACGTGGTGTATTCGGCGCGCAAGACGGCCGGTGCGGAGACCAGCTGGTGCCGCGGCGACGTGCAACCGATCAGCGACGACGAGATGATCGACGGCGCCATCGCGAATATCATCGGTCAGATCCGTCCCGACATCGCACCCTACAACACGGTGCTCAAGGCGACCGTGATCGAAAAAAAGGACGGCTTATCGGAGGCCGACGCCAAGCTGTTCGATGCTGCGGTCAAGGCTGCCGGCAAAGGCGATCTTTCGACCGCCTGCCATACCTGGGACGGGCTCCTGGTGACCAACCCGTCCCATCCATGGACCATCTACAACATCGGTGTTTGCGCCGAAGCCAATGGCGACTTCGCTGGCGCCCTGGCGCATTACGAAAAGGCCCGATCGCTTGCTCCCAAACCCGACAGTGACGTCGCCGAATCCATCGCACGAGCCAATCGCCTCATCGCTGCCCGGGAAGAACTGCGGCGGACAGTGAAGAAGAAAAAGTGATCATTCATGCGGACGCATCACCACTTTGATGCACCCGTCATCGTAGAGATCGACAACGTCATCGACGCGGCACGCGCCGCGAAGCTGGAGGAGACTGTTGTTGCGGATCGCGCGTCTCGATCTGATGATGCGTGCCCACGACATTGCAGCCAGCGAATTGGAAGTGGTGTCCTTCGCTTTGGCGCGCGGCTTTTGGCAGAACGCTGCGTCCAAACAGCCGAAGCCGCTTCTTCCACCAAAAAAGGGGACGCGTACGTCACAGGTCACCACACTAGACGAAACGTCTCAGGCGATGATTGCGGTCGCGGTAGCATTCAGTGCGCGGAGGATATCGCCCGGCGCCATGATGACCTGCAGCCCGCGCTGTCCGCCGTTGAGGTAAACTTCGTCGAATACGAGTGCGAGCTCTTCGAGCACCGTCGGAACAGCCTTCTTTTGGCCGAAAGGCGAGATGCCGCCGACGTGATAACCGGTGAGCCGCTCGGCATCGGCCGGTTTCATCATCGCCGCGGACTTGCCGCCGAATGCCGCCGCCAGCCGTTTCATCGAGATTTCGCAGTCGGAAGGCACGACGGCGCAGACCGGCTTGCCGTCGACCGTTGCCATCAGGGTCTTTAGGACGCGCGAGGGTTCTACGCCCATCGCCTCGGCAGCCGCCACGCCGATGCGGTCCGCGTTGGGATCGTAATCATACTCGGCGAGGCGAAAGGCGACGTCTTTTTGCTGCAGGAATTGCGTGGCGCGGGTGGTGTGAGACATAGCGGGCGGGGTTTGAACAGCAACGGCCTATCATAGCAACCCCGAAATGGCCTGCCCCGCATATCGCGCGGATGTGATCCCGTCGGGCCCAGTGCAGCATTCCTGCCGTGGCGGAACGATGTATGCTCGATTGTGGGAAACGCCATTAAGGGTCTGTAATTATGTCAGAAAAACATGACCGGCAGTGCAGTTGCGGGCAGCCGTCCCGCCGCGTGGTGATGGGCTCGACGATGGCTCTGGGAGCGGCAGCGGCGCTGGCCGAGCATGCCCAGGCGGCCACCGGCCCGAAGACGCTGCCGGCCAAAGGCTTCGCTGTGAAGGCCAAGGATTCCGGTTTTTCGCCGTTCGCCTTCAAGCGCCGCGATGTCGGTCCCAAGGATGTGCTGATCGACGTTCTCTATTGCGGCGTCTGCCATTCCGACATTCACACCGCCTGGAACGAATGGCCGGGCACGCACTATCCGTGCGTTCCGGGTCATGAAGTCCTCGGTCGCGTGCTCAAGGTCGGCAAGGAAGTGACCCGCTTCAAGCAGGGCGACATTGCTGCGATCGGCTGTCTGGTCGATTCCTGCGGCCATTGCCCGAGCTGCGAGGAAGGTCTCGAGCAGTTCTGCGAGAACGGGTACACGCTCACTTACGACAGCGCCGACAAGATCCTCGGCGGCTACACCTATGGCGGCTATTCCAATCTCATCACGGTTACCGAACACTTCGTGGTGAAAATTCCGGAGAAGATGAATCCGGCCGCCACGGCCCCGATACTGTGCGCCGGCGTCACCACTTTCTCGCCGATGCGGCATTGGAAGGTGAAGAAAGGCACGAAGGTCGGGATCATCGGCATCGGCGGGCTCGGCCATGTCGGCGTCAAGATCGCCGCCGCGCTGGGCGCCGAGGTCACTGCCATCACCACCTCGCCGGGCAAAGCTGCCGACGCCAAGCGGCTCGGCGCCAAGGACGCCATTGTCTCGACCGACGAGGCGGCGATGAAGGCCAACGCCAACCGCTTCGACTTCCTCCTCTCCACCATTCCGCAGCATCATCCTTTGATGCCGTACACCAACCTGTTGCGGCGCGACGGCACGCTGGTGCTGGTGGGCGCGCTCGACGGCGAGCCGATGCAGGTATGGGGTCCGCCGCTGATCACCGGACGCAAGGCCGTCGCCGGCTCGGTCATCGGGGGGCTCAAGGAGACGCAAGAAGTGGTCGATTTCTGCGCCGCCAACGGTATCACCGCCGATATCGAGATGATCGACGGCAAGAACCTCGACGCCGCCTACAAGCGCGTCAAAGCCAAGGACGTGCGCTACCGCTTCGTGATCGACCTCGCCAAGGTGTGAGACTTTCGTCGAACCCGGCCGCGAAAAACGACGGAATACAGGCATTGTCCCGCTCTATGCGGGGCAGCCATGACTATGCGTCGCGATGAATTGCGGCCGGTTCCGGCCTACACTTGCGCCCAGGACCGCCGTGAGCGGTGCGGCGGCCCGGATGGCCGCGCGCGAGCGTTTCTCCACGTCGGCAGTCTCGGGCCGGGGAAGGAGGAGAATATGACGAAATCCATTCTTGCAGTTCTGGCGGTGACGGCGGCGGTGATGCTTCCGGCGGCGGCAACCGACATGTCTTCGCTCAGCGCCTTCGCGGCGAGCTGCACAACCGACAACAAAGGGTGTCGCTCGGCGGCGCTAAGCGCCATCATTTCGGCGCGCAATGCCAAATACGGCTGCATCCCGGCGGAGACGTCGAACGACACCGCCGCCGACAAGCTGCTCGATTGGCTGCGCTACACCGCGCCTCGGGATCCGAAATACACCAACGAGTCGCTGGCCGACCTGATGTGGACCGGCATCGACGAAATCTGGCCCTGCAAGAAGTAGCTACACCGTCTGGTTCAGCCGCCTGATGACCCGCGCCGGATTGCCCACCGCGAGGCAGTCGGGCGGCACGTCTTTGGTCACCACGGCACCGGCGCCGATCACGCTGCGGTCGCCAATCGTCACGCCCGGCAGAATGGTGGCGTGGCCGCCGATCCAGCAATGGTCGCCGATCACCACCGGGGCGACGTCTTCCCACTGCAGCCGTTCGGCCAGTTCGAGCGGATGGCGCGCGGTATAGATGTGCACGCCGGGCGCGATTAGCGTCTTCTTGCCGATGGTGATGCCGCCGCCGTCGAGAAAGGTGCAGCCGAAATTGATGAACACGCCTTCGGCGGCGTGGATGCGCACACCGTAATCGCAATGGAACGGCGGTTCGAGATAAAGGTCCGGCGCCGAGTTCGGGCACAGTTCGCGGATGACGTCTGGCATGGTGTCGGCGTGATATTCGGTGACGTTGAGCCGGTGCAGGATGCGCTTGACCTTCTTGCGCACCCCAATCAGCTCCGGCCCATGCGCATCGAACGGCTCGCCCGCGAGCATTTTCTCGTATTCTGTACGTTCACTCACTGTGTTTTCCTTGTCGCCTCAGTTGTTCCTGGCTTACCGACCGTGCGCAACCTTGCCATTGTTCTTTCTCCCAATGCGGTGAGCGACCAGAACAAGCCCATGCTATTGTTAACTGTCGGCGTATACTCAACGTTGACCAGCCCTAATGTTGCGAGCTGGACGCGGATCGTGAGGTAATCATCCTCAGCGAGAGTTGCTGTTTGTTCAGAGTTACCATGGGTTTTTCGATAGAGCGTGGCTCCTAGTTTTCCACGCACAATGAGATCATGTGGATGCTCCTGTAAATGGGGAGCTAAAGCAGCAAATATTGCTTCCCACGTCAGAGTGAATTCCTCCTGCCGGTTATCTTGTCTCTCATGTCCGCGGACTGAGTAATAGTGAGTCCAGCGCAAACTGAATTCAAAGGTATCACTCAGTTTTGCAAGGTTGTCCGTATACAGCTCTACGTTTGCTTGAAGTTGTCGTACTGCCGCTCTCAACTGAGCGTTTTCTTTGCTGATTGCACTGAGTTGTGTCAGTACTTCGCCGCTCGGAGTTTGGTTCGCGCGTATCCAACCGACGGCAGGATAGGCCTTTATTGTTTTTTGTAAGCTCAAAGCTACAAGACCTGGAAGCTCTGCTGTTGTGGTCCACGACTTAATGAGCCGGTCTCGGCATACTTTCTCTCTAAAAAGCGCGAGCTTCTGACGGAACGCCGGATCGAGTTCTGATTTTGCAACAGAAATTTCATCAGGTGATCCATGCACAAATGCAATCACCTTCAAGCCTTTTGAAACGGCATAATCGAATTCTCTTTCAGTATAACTGATCCCATCGGAAGAGAGTGAACCGTATCGACCGCCCATAATGAGAATGTAGTAGTCACAGTCGTCAATGACGCGCTTAATAAATTCCCATTGCTCGTCATCCGTGGCGGGAAACAGCTCCATTCCTGCTGGAATGCAATCCATTTCCATCAAGACTTGGATTACTTTACGTCGCTCATCTTGAAGATCGGCGTATGTCGAGCTGACGAAAACCTGATAGCGCTTGTCCATTGTGTGCCCCCCGCAAATGGCGTTCAACAGAATGACCGATTCGCCTCATTTCGAGCAGGGCTATATATGCGCGATTATTGGTGGGACGATTTCACAGGCTTTGAGAGCGTGCTATCAACCCTATCTGTTCCTTTAGGGGCATCATGTAGTGTTCTCTCTTCTCTCCTCCCTGATCAACCTCGTAGCCGGCATCGTCACCGCGATCATCGGCGGTGTTGTCCGCCTGATCACGTCGTGCATCGGTTCGTGTTTGGGGATGGTGATTATGGCGGTGATTTTCGTCGCGGTCATCGCGGCGCTGGT
The DNA here is from genome assembly GCA_023259375.1 of Alphaproteobacteria bacterium. Classification (GTDB taxonomy): domain Bacteria; phylum Pseudomonadota; class Alphaproteobacteria; order Micropepsales; family Micropepsaceae; genus Rhizomicrobium. The sequence goes on along the minus strand of JAHFQC010000096.1, from coordinate 8,799 downwards.
GCTGCACGTGTTCTAAGATGGGCCGGGCAGGTGCTCAGCGCCAGGGGTGGGTCTTCAGGCCGATGATGGCGGTGAGGATCAGCGGCAAGGCCATGATGACGCCCCATGGTCCGGCGACTAGGTACGCAACGACTGACCACAAAACCAACGAGAACATGCTCGACTCCGCAGGCGAACCTTACCTGCAGGCCGCTAACGCCCGGTTGTTAAACTGGGTTAACAGCCGATGACCGCGCTGGGTCAGTTCTGCCGTGTTGTGGCGGTGCTTTGCAATGTTCCTATAATGTTCTATTCTTCCGGTAGAGGTGGATCGGACGCGAAGGCGCTGCGCCAAGGGGGTACCCCCCTGGTTCCATCCATTCCGCAATTCAATTCTCAACGGCTTGCGGCACTTCTCCGACGTCCCCCCAGATAAAGTAGCTCCTGCGACCCTCGGGACAGTGCAAGCGCTTGCACCGGAACCGACTCGCTGGTACACGCTCAGCGCTTCAGAGATTGCCTCGCTCTTCCGCCGACGAACCTTCGTTCGCCGCCGGATTAGCTCAGTCTCACCCAGGCCGGGCGCGCAGCCCGCCGGAGCGCGCCCCTATATAGAAAAGGAGTGCGCGCCATGATCACCATCCGGGAAGCTCTCACCTTCGACGACGTCCTGCTGGTTCCCGCCGCCTCCGAAGTTCTGCCGGGTCAGGTCGACACCCGCACGCGGCTGACCAAAACGGTCGAGCTCGGCATCCCGCTGATCTCCGCCGCCATGGACACCGTCACCGAGGCCCCGCTCGCCATTGCCATGGCCCAGTCGGGCGGCATCGGCGTCATTCACAAGAACCTCTCCATCGAGGAGCAGGCCGAGCAGGTTCGCCGGGTCAAGCGCTACGAAAGCGGCATGGTGGTCAACCCGGTCACTATCGAGCCTAGTGCCACGCTCTCCGATGCCTTGTCGCTGATGGAGCGGCACAACATTTCCGGCGTGCCGGTGGTGGTCGGCGCCACGCCCGGCCAGCCGGGCAAGCTGGTCGGCATTCTCACGCATCGCGACGTGCGCTTTGCCATCCAGCCGGATCAGCCGGTCTCCGAACTGATGACCAAGGAAAACCTCTGCACCGTCAGCCCAGGCGTTTCGATGGGGCGCGCCCGCAAGCTGCTGCATGAGCGCCGCATCGAAAAGCTGCTGGTGGTCGACGAGGATTATCGCTGCGTCGGCCTCATCACGGTGAAGGATATCGAGAAGGCGCAGAAGTTCCCCAATTCCTGCAAGGATGATCGCGGCCGTTTGCGTGTCGCGGCGGCGACTTCCATCGGCGAAGACGGCTTGCGTCGCGCCATGGCGCTGATGGAAGCGGAAGCCGACGTGATCGTCGTCGATACCGCGCACGGCCATTCCAAGGGCGTGCTCGACGCCATTGCGGCGATCAAGAAACACTCGAACTACACGCAGATTCTGGGCGGCAACGTTGCCACTGCTGACGGTGCCAAGGCGCTGATCGATGCCGGTGCGGATTCGGTCAAGGTCGGTATCGGCCCGGGCTCCATCTGCACCACGCGCATCGTGGCGGGTGTCGGCGTGCCCCAGCTCACAGCCATCATGGATGCGGTTGAGGAATGCCGCAAACAGGGCGTGCCGGTGGTCGCCGACGGCGGCATCAAGTTCTCCGGCGATCTCGCCAAGGCGATTGCCGCGGGCGCGTCGGTCGCGATGGTCGGTTCGCTGCTCGCCGGTACCGAGGAGGCACCGGGCGAAGTGTTCCTGTTCCAGGGCCGCTCCTACAAAGGCTATCGCGGCATGGGTTCGCTGGGCGCGATGGCGCGCGGTTCGGCCGATCGTTATTTCCAGTCGGAAGTGAAGGACACGCTGAAGCTGGTGCCGGAAGGCGTCGAAGGCCAGGTTCCGTACAAGGGCCCGGTCGCGGGGGTGATCCATCAGATCATCGGCGGCTTGCGTGCCGCGATGGGCTACACCGGCTGTGGGACGATTGATGCCTTCCACGAGAAGGCCAAGTTCGTCCGCATCACCGGAGCCGGATTGTCCGAGAGCCACGTTCACAACGTGACGGTAACGCGCGAAAGCCCGAACTATCCGGGCGCGCATTAGCGCCGCCCAGGAAAAGTGCGCCGCGGTTTTCCGTCCGGGCGCGCGATAAAAGGAGACCTAATGACCCCCGCCGCTCGCCTCCAGGCTGCGATTGATGTGCTGACCGCATTGGAAACGACGGCGGCGCCGGCCGACCGCGTGCTGCGCGAATATTTTCGCGCCCGCCGCTATGCGGGTTCGAAGGATCGCGCCGCGGTGGCCGAGCGGGTATTTGACTGCTTCCGCCACGCCTATTCGTATGCTTGGCGTATGAACAGCGCCTCGCCGCGGGCGCGGGTGATCGCCTCGGTGGTGGCAGAAGGTGCCAATCCGGCCGAGTTCTTCACCGGCGCGTCCTACGCACCGGCGATCCTCACTGAGGAAGAAAATGCCGCGCTTGCCGCGCCTCTGCGTGAGCCTGCCTTGAATGTTCAAGGCGAGTTTCCCGAATGGCTGCAGCCGGATTTGGACAAGGCGTTTGGCGAAGATCTTCCCGCCGAAATGGCCGCGATGCAGGCTCGTGCGCCGGTCGACATCCGCGTTAACACGTTGAAGACCACGCGCGAGGCACTGATCTCGGCGCTCGCGTCGGAAGGGTTTGAAGCGGTAAACACGTCGCATGCCGCAACCGGTTTGCGTCTCGACGGCGCCAAAACCTCGAAGCTCTCTGCCTCACCGCTGTTCTCGGCGGGGCATTTCGAATTCCAGGATGAAGCCGCGCAAATCTGCGCCGCGCTGTGCCACGCCAAACCCGGCGCGCGCGTGCTCGATTACGCCGCCGGGGCTGGTGGTAAAGCGCTGGCGCTCGCGGCCACAATGAACAATACGGGCGAGATCGTCGCTCACGATATCGACGCCGGTCGCCTCGCCATGGTCGGCCCGCGCGCCGAGCGGACGGGCGTGACCATCATCGGCACGACCACGTCCGTTCCAACCTCGCAATACGATCTCGTTCTCCTTGATGCGCCGTGCTCCGGCACAGGCACCTGGCGTCGTCAGCCGGAATTGCGCGTGCGATTCACGCCGGAGCGCCTCGCCGAGCTGGTCGCGCTGCAGGCAAAGCTGCTCAAAGAGGCATCGCGTTTCGTCGCGCCTGGCGGCCGCTTCGTCTATGCCACCTGTTCGATCCTGCCACGCGAAAACGACGAGCAGATCGCCGCATTTCTGGGCAGTCATCCCGATTTCATGCCGCTTTCGGCTGGTGACCCATACTTTCACGCCACTCCACGTCGAACCCAAACCGATGGGTTCTTCACAGCCGTATTGCGTCGCACTACATAGCTCGTCCTCAACGCCCGCAGGAATCACACCATGTCCGCTCCCGTCCTCGTTCTCGACTTCGGCTCTCAGGTCACCCAGTTGATTGCACGGCGTGTGCGTGAGATCGGCGTCTATTGCGAGATCGTGCCGTTCAACAAGGCGGAGGCCGCACTGGCGGAGAAGCCGCAAGCGATCATTCTTTCCGGCGGTCCGATGAGCGTGCACGCGGAAGGCTCCCCGCGCGCGCCCGAAAGTGTGTTCACCGCGGGCGTTCCGGTACTCGGCATCTGCTACGGTGAGATGACGATGGTGACCCAGCTCGGCGGGCGCGTCGAAGGTGGCCACGCCCGCGAGTTCGGCCGCGCCGATATCGTGATTGGCAAGCCGTCGCCGCTGCTTGCTGGTCTCGGCGATCAGTCCAGTCATGAGCCCGTTTGGATGAGCCACGGCGACAAGATCGTCTCAATCCCGCCGACGTTCGAAGTGGTGGCGACCAGCGAGAATTCTCCCTACGCCATCATCGCCGACGAAGCGCGCAAGTTCTACGGCGTGCAGTTCCATCCCGAAGTTGCGCACACCCCGCGCGGCATCGAGATCCTGCGCAATTTTGTCGTCGGCATCGCCGGCATCAAACCCGATTGGAACATGCGCGCCTTCAAGGAGCAGGCGATCGCGCGCATCCGCGCCCAGGTCGGCAAGGGCAAGGTGATCTGCGGCCTTTCCGGCGGCGTCGATTCCTCCGTCGCGGCAGTGCTGATCCACGAAGCCATCGGTGACCAGCTTACCTGCATTTATGTCGACACCGGCCTGATGCGTGCGGGCGAAAGCGAGCAGGTGGTCAGCCTGTTTCGCGGCCATTACAACATCCCACTCTTGCATGCCGATGCCTCCGACATGTTCCTCGAACAGCTTCAGGGCGTCAGCGATCCCGAGAAGAAGCGCAAGATCATCGGTAAGGGCTTCATCGACGTGTTTGACTACGAGTCGGGAAAGGTCGGCGGTGCCGAGTTCCTGGCGCAAGGCACGCTCTATCCCGACGTGATCGAATCCACCTCCGCGACCGGCGGCCCTTCGGCGACGATCAAGAGCCATCACAATGTCGGCGGCTTACCCGCCCACATGAAAATGAAACTAGTCGAACCGTTGCGCGAACTTTTCAAGGACGAAGTCCGCGCGCTTGGCCGCGAACTGGGTCTGCCCGAAGCCTTTGTCGGCCGCCATCCCTTCCCCGGCCCCGGACTTGCCATCCGCATTCCGGGCGAGATCACGCGCGAGAAACTCGAAATCCTGCGCAAAGCCGACACCATCTATCTTGAAGAGATCCGCAACGCCGGTCTCTACGACGAGATCTGGCAGGCCTTCGCCGTGCTGCTCCCTGTCAAGACCGTGGGCGTGATGGGCGACGACCGCACCTATGATTACGTCTGTGCGCTTCGCGCCGTGACGTCGTCCGACGGCATGACCGCCGACTTCTATCCCTTCCCGCACGATTTCCTCGCCCGCGTGTCGACCCGCCTCGTCAACGAGGTCAAGGGCATCAACCGCGTCTGCTACGACATCACCTCCAAGCCGCCGGGAACCATCGAGTGGGAGTGAACTAGGGTGGTTTCAGACCATCCCGTGCCGTTCCAGAAATCGCGCGAACACTCTGACTGATAAGGATTATTTTTCTCACCCCGTATCACTGCATGTCACCCCAGCCCGGCCACTTTGTTGGTAGCGATGTTGGTATGGCGCAGGATGGTCGAGAAACGGGCTTTCGCTACCAACAAACCTTTTGTTGGTATCCGTTCGCCCCCGACCGGATGCAGATTTATGGGCGATCTAACTGATAAAGAACTGAAAAATCTCAAGCCAAGGGCCAAGCTCTACAAGGTGACGGACCGCGACGGGATGCACGCCGCTGTCACGCCGACAGGGGTCATTTCGTTCCGGTATCAATACCGGGTGAACGGGCGGCAGGAGGTCTTGACCATCGGCCGTTATAGCGCTGAGGCGGCGCGGACGCTGACGCGAGCGCCCGACGCGCTGGAATACGGAATGGATGTGTCGCTTGCTGAGGCGAGGACGCTGCTGGCGCGCGCCCGGCGTCAGGTCGAGCGGGGGGAGTCGCCGTCGAAGGCCAAGGTGGAGAAGCGCACCGCGTTAGCCGAGGCGTTCACCTTCGGCGGTTGGGCGGAAGCGTATTTCAAGCACAAGGCCGATCCCAAGTCGGGGGCCGAAAGACTCGCCGACAGCACCCTGGCGATGCGCCGGTCCGTCTATGATCGCGCCATCGCGGGAAGCTTGTCGAAGCTAAAGCTGGAGGAGGTGACGCCGCAGCGTCTCAAGCGTCTATGCGACGAGGTCAAGGAGAAGCGCGGGCCCGCCGTCGCGGTGCATGTCCGCGAGGTCGTATTGTTGGTGTTTCGCCACGCCCAGGGATGCGGGCTGGATGTGAGCAATCCAGCCGAGTCGATACGCACCAGCGCCATCGCCACGTTCGAGCCGCGCGAGCGCGCCCTGTCGCCATCCGAAGTTCGCGCAGTCCTCACGGCGTTGGATCACGTGGCGGCGGCGCCTACGCTGCGCTCAGCGGTGAAGTTTGTCCTGCTGACCGGCGTCCGAAAGTCGGAGTTCATCGACGCCACTTGGAAGGAAATCGACTTCACCGCCGCGCGCTGGACGATCCCGGCCGAGCGAATGAAGGCCGGCAAGGCGCATGTCGTCCCATTGAGCGATCAGGCGCTCGACATTCTGACGGCGTTCCGCACCATGTTCGGCGTTAGCCGATACCTGCATCCTGGCCGGTACGATGGCGATACGCCCATAAGCAACGCTACTCTCAACCGCGTGATCGATACTGTTGTGGAGCGTATCCGCGAGGACGACCCGGATTTTCAAAGCCTCGGCGTTCACGACCTGCGCCGCACGTTTTCGACAGGCCTGAACCGCGCCAAGTTCGATGATCGCTGGATCGAGATGAGCTTGGCTCACACGCCTCGAAACCGGATCGCGGCTGTCTACAACGTGAACCGTTACCTGGCCGAGCGGAAGATCATGCTTCAGTGCTGGGCCGACATGCTCGATGCCTGGGTGAAGGGTGAATCTGCCAAGGAGCTGATCGCCGACGCGAAGCAGCGCGCCGCCGAGATTCATGACGACGAGCTGGACGACGATCTATGAACTACGCGCGGCTCGCGCTCATTCTCTCTGTTGCCGCCTCTGGTGGCCGCCAGCCGGCGGGATTGGCGATCCAACAATCGATATCGGACTCGTGCCAACCGGCGCCGTTCATGCTGATTTTTAGCTGGGCTGGAAACGTGCCCTCAGCGATTTTGCGGTAGATGGTGGAACGGCTGAGACCGGTGCGGGCGAGAACGGTTCTCAGACGGACGATACGGTCTGGTACGGGCATGGTCGCGCTGCCTCCTGCTGGATGCTTTTGACATTGCAGAGACAAGACAGAGCGAGGATTTGTCGTTGTGCAATAGATATTTAGCTGTCGTAGTTGTGTGGAGTAGAGGAGGAAAAAAATAAGTAGTCTACGGTCCGAAACCCGACCTCTGCTGAGATCGCTACCGTGGCTAAACGCGATTGCTGGAGCTGGACTGCGGATCGAGCCGATCCAGCTGCTCCTCTACTATCCTCGCGGCCGTCCCCCGATCCCTGCGCTGAGAGCGCTGATTCAGGTCGTGCGCGCGAACCTGTGAGTGCCATCCGTACCTGCCTTCGCTATGGCTCGTGGCGCTGTTCCTGGAGTTGGCTAGTAAGGATGCCAAGCGCCAGATTGCGACCATTAAGCGGATAAGCGGAGACCTCTGAGGAAGAGGTTGATGCCCGCAAGAAAATCTGCGCGATCATCGTGAAGTTGCAACCGATCAGCAGAATCGATCGTGAATGGGTAATCTTTCCGATCGAGCTGAGACCATGTCCTCGCAACCGACCCCAGGAAAGCAGACCTGTCGAGGTCGCGTGCGCGCGTGAATTGTGCATTGGCCGCATTCTGACGACCGACGCCGACGATGTAGTTGAGCAGGGCGCATACCGCTGGCCACTCTTCTTCGTCCGCGACGTGGAGCGCGCGAATCTGCTGGCCTATGCGTTCAAGAATGCGCACCACGGGCATTTGCCCCGGAGACCGCGTTAGCGCCGATCCAATCCACGGATGGGCGTCGATTGTGTCGAACAGGCTCAGCGCGAGCGCGCGGATGACTGCTTCTGGCGGCATCCCGACCACGGGCACGTCAACCGTACAGGCGATGATAGCGTCACAGGCAGCGGTCAGCAGTTCGCTCTTGTTGTCGATGTGCCAGTAAATCGCTCCCGGGCCAGTGGTTAGTCGGTCGGACAGGGCACGGAATGTCAGGCCCACCTCTCCGTCGCTGTCCAGGATTTCGATAGACGCTTCGATGATCCGTTCGCGAGAGAGCGATTCCCGCCGTCGTTGAGCTGTGCGTGTTCTCTTGTCCATGACCTTTTGTGACACATATGGAACGCCGTTCCAAGTTGACATTTATGGAATTCCGTTCCATATCTCTGGAATGATGTTCCATATTTAACCGCCTTTTGCGCGGCGCTGAATACAAAGGGAATTACTGTGTCACGCCAAAAGATTGCAGTTGTCACCGGCGCCAGCTCGGGTTTCGGCAAACTCACGGTTGAAGCGCTGGCCGCCGATGGTTGGCGCGTGTTCGGCACATTGCGGAACGCCACAACGGTCAATGCCGCAGCCTCGAACGCGCTGCGCGCCGCCGGTGCCGAGGTTGTCGAACTCGACGTGCTTAGCGACACATCCGTTGCGGCAGCCGCCGCGACGATACTGGCCGCCGGTACGCCCGATGTGCTCATCAACAATGCCGGCTATGCGTCATACGGCCTTGTCGAGGCATTCACGCCAGCGGCCGTGGAACACCAATTCGCTACCAACGTCTTCGGCTCGTTGCGCGTCAATCGCGCGTTTCTGCCGGCAATGCGGGCGCGTAAAAGCGGTCTTGTCGTTTACGTATCGTCGGTCGTGGGTCGCGTTGCCCTCCCGCTCTACGGCATTTACGCGGCATCGAAGTGGGCACTCGAAGCGCTGGCCGAGACCAGCTCGTACGAACTTGCGCCGTCGGGCATCGATGTCGTCATCGTGGAACCTGGCGACTACCCAACCGAGGCCTTTGCTAAGATGAGCACCGCCGACGACGATAGCTGCGCCGCGAGCTATGGCGATTTAGGGGAAAGATTCAGCGCCGCATTGAATACCGGGCGCGCCGATATCGAATCAAGGGATTCCTCCGAGGTGGCGCGCGCCATTGTCCACTTGGCAAATGCCCCAGCCGGCACGCGGCCTCTGCGCACGACCGTTCCCGCCAATCCGGCAGCAGACGCGATCAATGGGGTCTCCGCATCAATCCAGAGCAGTGTGCTCACCGCTTTGAGCCTCAGCGATCTGGTGAGCGTCCCATCGGCCTCGGCGAACGCCTAATGGGCTTAACAATCATGAT
>JAHFQC010000138.1 GCA_023259375.1 Alphaproteobacteria bacterium | reverse complement strand
AACCGCTCGCCGGACTCGACCAATACCTGCAATCGTGCGAAACGAAGGATGGCTGGTTCGAATTCCTCGGACCGGTCGTCCGGATGGCGAAGTCCCCGCCGTGTTTCGGTGCGCTTCCGGAGGGTATCGTTTCACCAAAGTGGGCGTCCGCGCACGAGGAAGCCAATGCCGCCGAAATCCAATCCCCTCAAACTTAATCCGCTTCAGCTCCGTACCCTGACCATCCTGCAAGGGCTGGCCAGCCTGCCGGACTTCGCCGCACCCGAAGCCAATGGCGAGGTCACCATCACCCGTTTCCCGCAGCCGCATGGCGACCATTTCCATCTCGGCAACGCTGTCGTGGCGACCAAGGACACCACGGGCCTGTTCAACGAAGCGGTGTGGAATGCGCTGGCGCGCAAGAACTTGGCGCGGACCGATTGGCCGCACCGGCTGACCCTGACGCTCGACGGCCTGCAGTACAACACCGGTCTGGCGCAAGAGGTCTTCCATCTCGCGCATCACTGAGCGGCGGATCACTCCGCTTTTGTCAGTGCCAACGTGCGCTTGAATAGCTTCCTCGCCTCGGGCTTCGTCATGAATGCGTCGAGGTCTGTGGCGTTGGCTGTGATAACGGCGTCGCCGGTCGGTCCCTCTGTGACCGCACCCTTGATCGCGCCCGCTTTGATGGCCGCTTTGGTGGCGTCTTCATCGAGCAGATAGAGGGTGAGTGTGCGGCCCTTGCGGACATAGAGCAGCGGAATGTTGGTGTTCTTCAGCCCGCCCGTGATCGGCTCGTTTTTGTCGTAGGTCATCACGACGTTGAGAATGCGGTTTTGACCCAGCGTTGCCGAGTGCGCCGTGAAGGCGGTCCAGCCATCGTCACGGCCGCCTTCGGCCATGGCGACCACGATGTCGAAGCCACCATCCTTTGCCAGCATGAAGTGGAAGCTCGCGTCCCGTTGTTGTTTGTCGTCGGGATTTTTGCCTTTCCAGGTTCCGAACAGAGCCGGATCGGCGCCGAGCCCGACCGTCGTTCCGACCGGCGTTTTGGAAACGACCGGCAAGCATCCGGCCAGCATCACGGCAGCGACCAACACGACGACGAAGCGGAACATCCCGATTTCCCCCATTGGCCCGCGTCTGCCTATTATAGAGGAGCCATCGTCGTCTCAGAACCCGCATGAACGCCCGCAAACGCCGCCGTCTCGCTTTCGTCCTCGCGCTTGTCGCGGGGGGGGCCGGTGCGGCCGCGCTGTCGATCGCGGCCCTGAAGGACAATGTCCTCTATTTCTATGGTCCGTCCGAGGTTTACGCGAAGCACGTGACGTCCGGCGTGGCCTTCCGGGTTGGCGGTCTGGTTGAGGCCGGGTCGCTGCAAAAAGGGCCGGGCGCCCTGGTCCGGTTCAAGGTCGGCGACGGCCGCTCGACCGTGCGGGTCCGCTACGAGGGCGATCTTCCCGCTCTGTTCCGCGAAGGGCAGGGCGTGGTTGCTATCGGCAAGCTCGACGGCGGCGGAACCTTTGAGGCCAGCCAGGTGTTGGCCAAGCATGACGAGAAATACATGCCTCCCGAGGTTGTCGACGCGCTAAAGCGCGAAGGCCGCTGGCAGGAGACATCCGGGCAGCGTTGACCGGAACGAAGCATTGCCAATATTTCACGTTTAAGAAATAATCAGGCAAGCTTTTGGTCGTATCTCAATCATACTCCACGGTGGATGGAGAGTAGGACCAATGAACAAAGAGCAGGTCATGGCATACGTGAGACGCAATAAAGCGGTGTTGGCCGGATCGGCTGCCGCTGCGGTGATCCTCGTCAGTTTCGGAGCCTACGCGCTCCTGCCCGAACATTCGCCCGAGGCCGGCACGGCCGCCCGCTATGAGGCGCCCGAGCGCAACGCGGGTACGCCGCCGCGGATGATGGAGAACGGCACGCCGTTCAGCTTTGCCGATCTGGTGGAGCGGGTCAGCCCGGCCGTGGTCAGCGTCACGGCGGAGGAAAAGGTCAAACAACCCGACGGCGGCGATGTCCCCGAGGGCTTCCGCGAGTTCTTCCGCCAGTTTGGCGGTCGCGGCATGCCGCAGATGAAGCCGCAGGTTCGCAAGGCGACCTCGATGGGTTCGGGCTTCATCATCGACAAGTCCGGCCTGATCGTGACCAACAATCACGTCGTCGACGGCGCCACCAAGATCAAGGTGAAGCTGCCCGACGGACGTACTTTCGACGCCAGTTTGGTCGGCACCGATCCGGCGACCGACGTGGCGCTCTTACGGGTGAAATCCGACAAACCGCTGCCGACGGTCGAGTTCGGCAATGACCGCGCGCTGCGCGTCGGCGACTGGGTCGTGGCCGTCGGAAACCCGTTCGGTCTGTCGAACACTGTTACGGCCGGCATCGTGTCGTCGATCGGTCGTGATATCGCCGCGCAGGATCAGCCCTACACGGACTTCATCCAGATTGACGCTCCGATCAACCGCGGTAATTCCGGCGGTCCGACCTTCGACCTGCGCGGTCAGGTGATTGGCATGAATTCGATGATCTTCTCGCCCACTGGCGGCTCGATCGGCATCGGCTTTGCCATTCCGTCCTCGACCATCAAGGACGTGGTGGCGGCGCTGCAGGCGCACGGCCGTGTTGCCCGCGGCTGGCTCGGTGTGCAGATCCAGCCGGTGACGCCGGAGATCGCCTCGTCGCTGGGTCTTTCCGATCCCAAGGGCGCGCTGGTTGCGGCCATCGTTCCCGATAGTCCGGCGGCCCGTTCCGGCGTTCGCCAGGGCGACGTGATCGTCGCCATCAACGGCAAGGATATCGTCGATGCGCATGACGTGACCCGCCGGGTGGCGTCGCTGCCGGCCGGCAAGTCGGCGGCCTTCACCATTTTGCGCGATGGCCAGCGCCAGACCGTCAACATCAACATCGGTGTGCGCAAGGAAACCCAGCTGGCGGCCAATTTCGATCCGCAGAGCGGCGCGCCCGCGGGCGTGACGGCGACCGGCAAGGCCATGGGGCTCGGTCTCAGTGCCCTGACGCCGGAAGTGCGCCGTGCCTACAATCTCGACGAAAACGTCCAGGGCGTGCTGATCACCCAGGTCGATCCCGACTCCAACGCGGCCGAGCAGGGATTGCAGCCGGGCGACGTCGTGGTCTCGGTCCGCAACAAGGCCGTGCACACGCCGCAGGACATCGAGAAGAACGTCGCCGAGGCGCGTTCGGCCAAATTGAAGAGCGTACTGATGTTGGTATCGACCGATGGGACGGCACATTTCGTGGCGGTTCCGCTCGATCGAACCTGAGTTCTCGTACCGGGCTTCATCCCATCGGGGGTGAGGTCCGGCCCCCCGCGCCGGTGGTGGCGGCCCCCATCCCCCCGTTGCTGCCGCCGGTGCGGACCCTTTTCACACTGCTTGAATGGAGGCTGGGCATGCGCATCCTCGTCGTGGAAGACGATCTTGAAGCGCAGCGCTATCTGGTAAACGGACTGAAGGAAGCCGGCCACGTGGTCGACGATGCCGCCGATGGCGACACCGGGCTCACATTGGCGCTGTCTCGGCCCTATGATTGCGCGATTATCGATCGAATGCTGCCGAAGATGGACGGCTTGAATGTGGTTGCCGAGATGCGCGAGCATGGCAACAGCATGCCGGTGTTGTTCCTGTCGGCGCTGTCGGAGGTGGACGATCGGGTCAAAGGCCTCAAGGCCGGCGGCGACGATTATCTCACCAAGCCTTACGCGTTCGTCGAACTCCTGGCGCGCATCGACGCCTTGATGCGGCGACGGGCTCCGGCGGCGGTCAAGACCAAGCTGGCGGTTGGCGAACTCGAACTCGATCTTTTGACCCGCACCGCGACGCGCGAGGGCCAGGCGATCGATCTGCAGCCGCGCGAATTCCGGCTGCTGGAATACTTGATGCGCCATGCCGGCCAGGTGGTGACCCGCACCATGCTGCTCGAAAGCGTGTGGGAATACCACTTCGATCCGCAAACCAACGTGATCGACGTGCACATCTCGCGTCTGAGGGCCAAGATCGACAAAGGCTTCTCGGCGCAGTTGCTGCATACGGTCCGCGGCGCGGGTTACATGATCCGTGCTGCGAAATAGCGCATTCCTGCATTGGGCGCAGCGGGTCCTGCACACGCAGGCTTTCCGCATCACCCTGGTTTTTGTCTTTTTCTACGCGGTGACGGCGACCGCGCTGGTCGCGTTCACTTGGTGGAACTCGCAGCGCGCGCTCGACGCCCAGACAGATCAGACCATCGAAGCCGAAGTCGCGGGTCTGCGTGATACCTACCTGCGCCTCGGCGTCATCGGGCTTTCCGACGTCATCAATGGCCGCGTCGCTCAGCACGGCAGCGGCATCTACTATCTCGAGAGCCCCACGCGCTCTGTGCTGGCGGGCAATCTTGTCGGCATTCCGGAAACCGCCAAATCGGTCGGCGGTTTCTTCGAGTTCGAATACCAGCGCGCCCAGCAGAATGAGACTGTGACCCGCATGGCGCGCGGCGAAGGTTTCACCTTGCCCGGCGGCTACATCCTTCTGGTGGCGCGCGACGTCACCGACCAGAAGTACTCGCGCAAGAAGTTCTTCACCACTATTCCGTGGACCATTGGCCTGATGCTTCTGCTCGGCATCGGCGGTGGCGTTCTTCTCAGCCGCAATATCCTCAGGCGTCTCGACACTATCACGCGCACCAGTTCCGAGATTGTGGCCGGCGATTTCTCCCGCCGCGTTCCGATCACGCCGGCGGCCGACGAGTTCGACACCCTGGCCGAGAACTTGAACGTCATGTTGGAGCGCACCGAGCGGCTGATGAAAGGCATGCGCGAAGTGGTGGACTCGGTGGCGCACGACCTTCGCACACCGCTCAACCGTTTGCGCAACCGGCTTGAGGACATGCAGCGCAAGCTGAACCCAGAGGATCCGCATCTCGACGATATCGATTCCGCCATTGCCGAAACCGACCGCCTGATCGGCACCTTCAATGCGCTTCTCCTGATTGCCGAAGCCGATTCCGGCATGACCCGCGGCACCATGAGCGCCATCGATCTCTCGGCCATCGTCGCCGACATCGCCGATCTCTACGCGCCGCTCGCCGAGGAAAAGGAGATCGGGTTGGAAGTGGCGCCGTCCGGCGTCATTACCATCGAAGGCAATCGCAGCCTCGTCAGCCAAGCGCTCGCCAACCTGATCGACAACGCCATCAAATACACGCCCGCGGGCGGGCACATCTGGGTCTCGGCGGCGGAGACGCCCGTCGGGATCGATCTCACGGTTGCCGACGACGGCCCCGGCATTCCGGTGGAAGACCGCGCCCGCGTACTGGAGCGTTTCGTCCGTCTCGAAAAGAGCCGCAACTCGCCCGGCACCGGCCTCGGCCTGTCGTTGGTCGCCGCCGTTGCCCGCATGCACGAGGCCAAGCTCACCCTCGGCGACAACACTCCCGGCCTCAATGCCTCGATCAGCTTCCCGCGGACATTCGTGAAGAAGCTGAATCGGGAGTAGCGTTTCGCCTCCCTGTTCGCCATTCGCTATTCGCTCTATCATACTTCCATGTTCGCGATCTCGCCCGCTTCGCTTCCCGCGCCCTTCGACCGTGCCCGGTCGCAGCGGGCCATCGACCAGTTGGCGGAAGCTGGTTATGTGCCCGAGGGCGAGGCGCGCGCGCTACTGGAGGCCGCGTTCGGTAACAGCCCTTATCTCTGCCGTATCGCCATTCGCGAACAAGCCATTCTCCCGCGCCTCTTTGCCGAAGGTCCCGAGCCGCTGCTCCGCGAAGCCATCGCCGCTGCGCTTGCTGCCGCCGACGCGGAGCATGAGGCTGACGCGATGCAGGCTCTGCGCCAAGCCAAGCGGCAGACGGCGCTGGTTGTGGCGCTCGCCGATATCGCCGGTGCGTTCTGTCTTGCCGACGTCACCCAAAGCCTTACCCGCTTCGCCGATGCCGCGGTCAAAGGAGCGCTGCGGTTTGCCTTGAAGAAGGCTGCGACCGGTACCGAATACGAAAGCTGGCCCGCTGCCGCCATCGAAGACGCGACCGGTCTGGTTGTGCTCGCCATGGGCAAGTACGGCGCCTTCGAACTGAACTATTCCTCCGACATCGATCTCGTCGTGTTCTATGACACCGATCGATTTCCGTTCTTGAAGCGCGACGATGCCCGCGGCGCCGCCATCGATGTCGTGAAAACACTGGTTCATCTGATCGCCGACATTACCGTCGATGGTTATGTCTTTCGCGTCGATCTCAGGCTCCGCCCCGATGCCGGTGCCACCCAGATCGCGATTTCGACCGAGGCGGCGGAAAGCTATTACGAAGGCATGGGCCAGAACTGGGAGCGCGCCGCTTTCATCAAGGCGCGGCCTTGCGCCGGCGATCCGGACGCCGCCGCATCGTTCCTCAAGCATGTCATCGATCCGTTCATCTGGCGCAAGAATCTCGATTTCGCCGCGATCGAAGACATCCAGTCGATCAAGCGCCAAATCCACGCCTATTCCGGACACAGCAAAATCGCGGTGGCGGGGCACAACATCAAGCTTGGCCGTGGCGGCATCCGCGAGATGGAGTTCTTTGCTCAGACACAGCAATTGATCGCGGGCGGGCGCGATCCGGCGCTGCGGCTATCGGGAACGCTGGCTGCGCTCGCGGCGCTGAAAAAGCG
>JAHFQC010000095.1 GCA_023259375.1 Alphaproteobacteria bacterium | reverse complement strand
ATGCCCTGCGCCCGGTACTGAAACCCGGCGACAAAGTGTGGGCGATGAAAAGCCACCTCATCCTCGTCTATCTCGACCAGCCGCCGATCTCGCCCGCCGCCCTGCACCCGAGCAACATCGTGCGCCCGTCGATCATCGCACCCTTGATCGCCGCCGGGTATGTGCCGCGCGACGTGTTCGAGCAGAGCGTCGCCAGCCTGCCGGCGTTCATCGTCACCGACGCGCACCGGCCGGCGCCGTATTACCTCGGCGAGGCCGACGAATGCTTCGCCACCCTCTTGAACACCCGCTACGCGGTGTGGCGGCAGTTCGGGGATGTCCGGCTCTACCGCCGCACGCCGGGGGCGCGACCGCTCCATTGTCCTGCGACAAACGTGTCCGATACCGCCGATTTCCGATCGGGCTGACGCGGACCGCAGGTTGCGCTATCACTGCCGCCGGAAGGGATCGCGCCAAACGGGTGCGAGGCGGTTCAGCGTGGCGGCCGGAGAAGACAGCATCGATTTGGCCAGGGCGGCGGCATTTGCGCTGGGCCCGCTCAAGATCCATCCGTCGACCCTGGAAGTGGTGAGCGGCGCTCGCCGCGACACCCTCGAGCCGCGCATCATGCAGGTTCTGGTGGCGCTGGCGCAGCGCCGCGGCGAAGTGGTCAGCCGCGAAGACCTCATCACCCAATGCTGGGACGGCCGCAGCGTCGGCGACGACGCCATCAACCGCTGCATCGGACGGCTGCGCCGGCTGGCGGAAGCCGAAGGCGGCTTCGTCATCGAAACCATTCCGCGGGTCGGCTACCGGCTGAAAGAAATCGGTGCCCCCGATACGGTGCCGGTTGAAGCGAACCCCGCGCCTGCCGCGGCGCCGCCTGCCAAGGCGAAGGCGTGGTTGCGGCGCTGGTGGGTCGTGACAGCGGGGATCGTGCTGGTCGCGGCCGTGACCTCGGCCCAGTTGTGGTTCAGCCGCCCCGAACCGCTCAATCGCGTGGCGGTGCTGCCGCTGCAGCCGCTCGGCGGCGGGGACGCGGCCCGCGTATTCGGCGCCACCGTGGCAGACGAGATCGTCGGCGTTCTCAACGAAAACCAGGTCCAGGCGGTCGCGCAGAGCAAAACCGCCGTCTTGCGCGGACCCGAGCGCGACGATGCCGCGCGCAAGCTCGGCGTCGATTTCATTCTCGACGGCACGGTAAAGAATACCCCGCAGGGTTTGCGGGTGATGGTCCATCTCGACCGCGCCTCCAGTCATTTGACACTGTGGAGCGCCAGTTTCGAGGCGGGCGACACCAGCATAGAGCCGCCGCGACTGGCAGCGCGGGTTGTTGACGTGATCAAGGCCGCCCTCGAGGCCGCCGAGCTGCGCGACGATGCGGCGGTGGCCGCGTATCTCAAGGCCCATGAGTACAGCCGCGTACCCGGCCGGGCAGCCAGCACGCTGCGGCGCGACCAGATGCGGATCGTGGTGGCGCACGCGCCGGATTTCAGCCTGGGACGGTCGGGACTGGCCTGGTCATCTGCCACATTGATCCCCTTGGTCGAGCCGCCAGAGGTTCCCGCGCTGCGCGATGATGCCCGGCGCGAAGCGCTCAAGGCGCTCCAACTCGATCCGCGCAACGGCGAGACCTATCTCACCTTGGCGGCGCTGGCGCCGGTGCGCGACTATGCCGAACAGGAGCGCCTGTACCGCCGAGGCCTAGCGGTCCAGCCGGACGAGCCGACGCTGAATTCGAGTCTGGCGGCGCTGCTCGAACATCTCGGCCGCTACGCCGACGCCCTGCCGCTCTACGAACGCGCCGCGCTGCTCGATCCCTTGTCGCCGCGCAAGAATGCCACCTATGCCGCCGCCTTGCTGATATCGGGCAAAGTGGCCCAGGCCCGCACGACCATCGAGCGTGCCGCCAAGCGTTGGCCCGACAGCACCAGCGTGTGGACCACGCGGCTCACCATCACGAGCTTCATCAATCCCGCCGACATGAATGCCCGTCTCGCCGAAGGCCACCACGTCGTCCCGCCGCCGGAGCCGGATTTCTTCACCGCGATCGCGGCCGCGTCCGACGCGCTGGTGCACAACACGCCACAGGCCCGTGCCGCCGCACGCGCCAGCGTTCTGGCCGCCGTCGCCAATGGCCATTTCAGCACCGCCAGGGCGATCGAGTTACTAACGCGCATCGGCGAGATCGACGCCGCAATGGCCTTGGCCGAGCAGGCCTTTCCTGCAGAGCCGCCGGCGGCCCGTCCCGACGCCTCCGTGCTGCTGCGCCCCTCGACCGCGGCGCTCCGGCGCGACAAGCGGTTCCTGGGTCTGGTCGAACGGCTGGGGCTGGTGGCGTATTGGAAAAAACATACGGCGCCCGATTTCTGCAGAACAGAAACCGTGGCGCCGTGTCCGAACCTCGCGCGGGGGGGCCGCTGAGGTCAGGAGTTGATGCACTTTCTGGAAAAGTGGGGACATTTTCCAAGCGAAAGCGCGTAATTTTTTGAACTGCCACAAAGGCTCCGAGCAGTTCTAACCGGACATTACGGATGGCCTGCTCCACCGCTTGGTTTTGGTGCCTGCCGGTTGCCGAGACAATGAAGGCCGGGCAACGAGGACGAGAACCGCGACGGCGGCGAAGAAGGCTTTGGATACCGAGGCTCCCTGGTAGGGGGGCGCCCTTCTGAATGCGTTCAAAGCCTTACCGCGGCCATGGTCCGCAGCCGATGATTTGCCGATGAAGCCAGAAAACCGCCGATCTGTTGCCGATTTGCCAAAATGAAGGCCCGGACACCGTATCCGGGCCCAAACCCAGTCAGTGCCCCTCCGCCACGCGGACGCCGTGGCTGGCAAGACTTGTGACCGCTTGCTGGCGGGCGTTGGCGCGGCAGCGCTTAAACTCCTTGTCATAGAATTGCGGCGCGTCGCGATAATTGCCGACGAACGCGGCACTGCCGCCGCACGCCATGGCTGCCGCCGAATCGATGCGCTCCTGCAGCGCGGCCTGCCCCGACGAGGTCGACAGATCGAGATCGCCGTAGGTGATGTCGACGTGATGGGTGACATACTCCTGCGCCGAAGCGGCAACAGAGGCCGTCATCATCGCGGCGGCGGCCGCCAGGACAAAACGGATGGAACGATTCATGAAGGTCTCCAGGAAATGGGTACCTTCGTGAAATGGCGGCGGGCGGCGCGCCTTCAATATTTTATCTTCCGACTACCGCTCGTTTAATTTCTTAATAGTACGCGCAACAAACAAAAGGCCCGCGGACGGCGGGCCTTGGCGGTCCATTGAGGATCACGCGCGTCAGACATCAGGCGGCTGGGGGCTCTTTCTTGTAGGGCTCGACCGTGCCCTTCAGCTTGATCGTCATCGGATTGCCGTGACGGTCGACGCTCTTGCCGGCAACGACGCGGATCCAGCCCTCGCTGACGCAATACTCTTCGACGTTGGTCTTCTCGGCCCCGTTGAACTTGATGCCGACACCCGCTTCGAGCAGAGCCTCGTTATAGAACGGGCTTTGGGGATTGGCGCTGAGGCGGTCGGGCAGATCGGTCATGACGGTGGTCCCAAGTTTTCCGGCGGGGCGTGATAGACCGTTCGGGCCAGGATGCCAAGCGGCCAGATCGTTCATCCCGGTCCCGCGGCCGCCTGTCTCAGGATAATGCCACCCTCAGGGATAATGCTTTACGGATAATCTTGGCGCGTCGGACGGATCACGATATCGCCGACATGGACATGCGGCGGGCGGCTGACGACATAATGGATCGCATCGGCAATCGCCTCGCCATCGAGCAGCGGCCCGAGACGCGACTTGATGCCGTCGACCATTTCCTTGGAATAGCCGGCGCCGTCCTGGAAGCCGGAAAGCACAAAGCCCGGCTCCACCAGCGTCACCCGCACGCCCTTGGGCCCGATCTCGCGGCGGAGCGCTTCGACCAGCGAATGCACCGCGTGCTTGGTGGCGCCATAGAGCGCGCTGAACGGCGAGACGTTGCGGCCCACCACCGAGCCGAGCACCACGATGTCCTGGGCGGTGTTGGGGTAGTTTTTCTCCTGCCGCGGCACCATCCGGGTCGCCGCCGCCCGCATCAAAGCGAGCGCACCTAGGACGTTGAGCTCGAAAATCTCGGCCAGACGCGTGGTATCGCCGGTCGCGACCGAGCCGCCCAAACCGCGCCCGGCATTGACGACCACGATGTCGGCCGGACCGAACGCCGCTTCGGCGCTGGCGAACAATTCCTCGATCACCTCGGGTTTGGAGGCATCGCCGGCGACGCCGCGGAACAGCGGCCACAGATCCTTCTCGAGGCTGGCCAATTTGTCGGCGGTACGGCCGTTGCCGACCACCGCTATGCCTTGGGCCGCAAAGTGGCGGACGGTCGCCTCGCCGATCCCCGAGGTGGCACCCGTGACAATGGCAATGCGCGAATACTTGGCGGCCATGACCTGCTCCGGCAAAAAACCCAGGGCCGGTTTATCGCCGCCCAGCCGGATTCGCCACCGGAAAAATCGCCTCTCGCAGAAGCGTGAAATATTCGGGCTTACGCCGCCCGCGTCCGTTTCTGGGGAAACTGCTCAGCCGTCGTAATCTGGAAGCGCCCGACACAATCGCCGAGTTCGTGCGCGCGGCCTTTCATGCCGTCGGCTGCGGCACAGCTCTGCTCCGCCATTGCCGCATTCTGCTGGGTGGTCTGATCGAGCTGCTGGATCGCCGCGTCGATTTCCTTGAGCGCGGAAGCCTGCTGGGTTTGCGCTGCGGAAATCGCCGCCACCAGATCGTAGACGGAGCCGATCTGATCGACGATCTTGCCGAACGCCGTGCCGCTCTCTTCGACCAGCTGAACGCCGTTCTCGACCTGGCTTTCGCTGCGGGAAATGAGGGTGCCGATCTGCTTGGCCGCTTCGGCCGAACGCTGCGCCAGCGCCCGCACTTCGCTCGCCACCACCGCAAAGCCGCGGCCGGCATCACCCGCGCGCGCCGCTTCGACACCGGCATTCAAGGCCAGAAGATTGGTCTGGAAGGCGATCTCGTTGATGACCCCGACGATCTGGGTGATTTCGCTCGACGACTGGGCAATGGCGCGGATCGCTTCCACCGCGTTGTGCGAGATTTCGCTGCCGGCGCTGGCATCGGTCTTGGCGGTCGCGGCCGCGGTATTGGCCTCGCGCGCACCGTCGACCGAGCGGTTGACCGCTTCGCTCAACTCGTTGACGGCTGCCGAGGTTTCTTCCAGCGCCGCCGCCTCACGCTCGGTGCGCTGCGCCATCTGTTGCGAGGCGCTGTGGATCTCCGACGATGCCACCCCGATTTCGCCGGCCCGCTGCTCGACATCGGTCATCGCGGTTTCGAGTTCCTTTACCGCCGCGTTGAAATTCTCTTTGAGCACATCGTATTCCGGCGGCACTTCCTTCACGAGACGGTACCGCAGATCGCGCTGCGCCAGCGCCGCCAGCGCCTCGCCGAAGGTCGATACCACCTGTTCGACGGCGGCCGCCCGCTGCGCCCGGCGTTCGCCGACCGATTTGTTGAACAGCTCGATCACCCGCGCCAACTCGCCGAATTCATCGGTGCGCTCGGTGTAAGGCACGCTTTCGCTGTAGCGGCCGGCGCGCGCATCTTCCATCAGTTTCGCCAGCGGATGGAACGGCGCAAACAGCTTGTGGAACACATACCAGCCGATGCCGCCGCAGATCGCCGCCAGGATCAGACCGGCAATCACCGCAACCTCGGCGGCTTTGGCAAACTGAGCGTTGAATGCACTCTTCTCGAAGCCGACGAACAGAATGCCGATGGTCTGTCCGGCCGTGTTCTTGATCGGCTTGTAGGCGGCGACGTAATCGGCACCGAGAATCTTGGTCGTGCCGAGATAGTCCTTCCCATCGCCCGGAACGGCGTCGTAGACCGGACCGGCGGCCAGCTTGGTGCCGAGCGCGCGCGAGCCGTCGGTCTTCTTCACATTGGTGGAGATGCGGGTATCGCCCTGGAAAATCGTCGCCACGCCGCCGAATGCCGCCGAGACGTCGTCAACGCCGCGGGTATCGCCGTTGAGAACGCGCGAACCGATCATCAGCTTGCCGTCGACGATGCTGTACGGCGCCCGGCCCGGATTAACGATCATCTCCGCCGCCGCAAGGTTCTGCGCCAGCCGATCGGTGCCGAGAATCCCGGCAAAATGGTTGAGCAGAAATACCGTCGTGGCGGTGACGCTCAATACGATCAGCGTCAATACCAGGACCAGTGCCTTACCCGAAATCGACTTCATGCCGGCCATAATTGCGCCATTCCTGAACACATCCGGTGGAGATTGAGCCCTCACGTCTTTCCCAAAGCTGAAAAAACGGGCGTTTTCTGCACCAAAGACGCGAAACCGCGTGTTTTTTTGCGGGATTCCCGCCATCGCGGCGAAAAAGCGGCAATTCTGCCTCAGGAAATTCACGGGTTCGGACCGGAGCAAACGCCGTCAGCGGCCGTTTTTCCTCTCGCAACGCGCTGCACCGCGGCGGACAAACGGAGCGTGAGATGTTAGGAGCGGCTTTCCTGGGCGTGACCTCACTGGCGGCGCTGGCGGTTGGGGCCGACGCCCAATGGGTCAAGCTGAGCGACGTCCATGTCGCCCATCATCGTGACCGCGACACCAGCTATTCGGATTTTGCCGGACCGGTCGAACGCCTGAGCTTCACGGCCCGCGGCTCGGACATGTGGTGCCGGTCGGTTTCGGTTCAATACCGCAACGGCAAAAGCCAGCAGGTGTTCTCGGGCAAACTCGACCGCGACCGGCCGGTGAATGCCGATGTCCGCGGCGGCGAACGCCGCATCGACCGCCTGACCATGAACTGCGCGGCCTCCAATCCGCGCGGCGGCATCCTGGTCGTGGCCGCCGACGTCGGCCGCTTTCATCAGGCCTGGGAGCACAGCAAGAACTGGGCGAGCCGGATGGCGCGCAAGTTCGAGCAGAACATCGGCATGCACGATCAGAACGGCTGGATCAGTCTCGGCCGCGAGAACTTCCAGGGACGCCGCGACGACGAAGCGCGTTTTGCCGGATGGCGCGGCCGCTCGGTCGACCGCATCGCGCTGCGCCCGATCGACAACGATGCGCGCTGCATGCGGGTCTCGGCGACGTTCGAAAACGGGCGCACCCGCGACCTCGATGTCGACCGCCATGACGTGATGGAGCGCGGGCGGATGGTGGAAATCGATCTGCCGGGCGGCGAGCGCAATCTCCGCAGCCTCGATCTCAGTTGCCGCGCCGTAGGCGACCGTGACGTGACGATAGAAATCCTCGCCCGCAGCTGACGGTCAGCGACAGGGGAGCGGAAGGCCCGGGGTGACTCCGGGCCTTTTTGTCATGCGCTTGCAACGCAGGCGCAGAATGGAAGATTGCAGGCTTCATGAACCTTGGGAAAAATGCGACGAGTTACGACACGAATCGTCGATCAGACCAATTCTGGAGGGAAGACCATGAAGACTGTGAACATGCTGCTCGGGGCGGCGGCACTTGCGGCCGTAAGCGCCAGTCCGGCAGCAGCCGATTATGTGCGGCTTGGCAGTGTGGATGTCGGATACCGGGCCGACATGGACACGGCCTACACCGAATTCGGCGGCCGGCTGGAAAGCCTGCGTCTGGTCGCCAGCCGCAGCGATATCTTCTGCCGTGCGGTGGTCGTGCAATATTCCAACGGCGAACGCCAGAACGTCTTTTCCGGCCGCCTCGACGAGCGCCGGCCGGTCGACGTCGATCTCAGGGGACGTGCCCGCAAAGTCGACAGCATCCGTTTTGCTTGCCGTTCCGATGAATTCCGCGGCGGCCGCATCCATATCGAAGGCGAAGTCGGCGGGTTCCGTGACGAATGGCGGCGCGACCGCAATTGGGACCGGCGCTGGTCCAATCTGTTCGGCGGCCTGATGGGCGGTGGCGATATGCGTGGTCCTGGCGGCATGCGCGGCCCGGGCGATATGCATGGTCCTGGCGATATGCGCGGGCCCGGCGGTCCGGGCGGTATGCGCGGCCCAGGCGGCGATATGCGTGGCCCAGGGGGCGATATGCGCGGCCCCGGCGGTATGCGCGGTCCGGGTGGCCCGATGGGCGACTGGTCAGTGCTTGGCACCATGTCGTTCGAAGGCCGTAACGACAAGGAGAGCAACTTTACCGGCTGGGCGGGACGCCATGTCGAACGCATCGCCCTGCGTCCGATCGAGACCGATGCCCAGTGCATGAGCATCGTCGCGACGTTCGCCAACGGCCAGAAGCAGAAGCTCGCCGACGGGCGGATGCTGGAACGCGGCCGCGTGACGGTCTACGACCTGCCTGGCTACCAGCGCGACATCACCAAACTCTATATGCGCTGCCGCGCTGTGGAAGGTTATCGCGTGACGATCGAAGTGCTGCTGCGCCGCTGATCGTTCGTGTTTAAAAAGCAAAGGCCCCGGAGCGATCCGGGGCCTTTTTTGTTGCGATAGCGCGGCGTTCAGGATTTCGGCTTCAGCATTCCGATCGCATCCAGCCAGTCGGCGAACTCGGTCGTCCACAGCGCGACTTGCGGCGGGTTGGTCGGGCGGATGCCGAAACCGTGTTCGACACCCGAGAGAACGTGCAACTCCGACGTCACGCCAAGCTTCTGCAATTCGAGATAGCGCGTCACCGTTCCGCCGGAGCCGCCGGGAAGTGCCGTATCCTTGTCGCCAATGATCAGGAAGGACGGCGGCGTATCGGCCTTGAACACGACCTCGGCCGGCATATAGGCGTAGATCAATCCGAGAAACGCCGGCCGCGCACTGAGGCGATCGATCGGATCGGCGGCTTTGGGATTATCGAGTGCGATATGGGTCCCGGCCAGCGCGGTCAGGTGTCCGCCGGCGGAAAAGCCCATCACGCCGACCCGCGCCGGATCGATCTTCCATTCGGCGGCGCGCGATTTGACGAGGCGGATGGCGCGCTGCACGTCGGCCAGACTGTGATCGATCACCTTGTAGGTCGAGCCGTCGGCATAGGCCAGGCGATAGCGCAGCACGAACGCCGCGATGCCGCGATCGGTCAAAGCCTTGGCAACCCGCTCGCCTTCGTGGGTGACCCAAATCTCTTTGTGCCCGCCGCCCGGAATGATGATCACCGCGGCACCGTTCGCCTTCGCCGGATCGGGTAGGAACGGCGTGATCGAGGGCGCGTTGACGTTGCTGATTACCTGCTCGTCGGGAGGATTGATGCGCATCGTCTCGGGCGCGGTCTTGCCCTCCGAGCCGGGCGCTCCCTTCGGCCACAATACAATCGGGCCGGCAGCCGATGCGGCGGCGGCGAACAACACGGCAGCACAGAAACTTGCGACAATGGATTTCATGATTGGTCCTCCCGCACCGCAGTATGCGCAGGTGGGGCGTGAGCGCCAATCACAAGCAGGAGATCGCCCGCTAATGGGCCGGAGCGGAATTCTGCAGCCAGGGTGCGATATAAGCCCAAAAAATGATATCGACGCCGAGATAGTCGCGGCCGAACGCCACAAACTCCTCTTTGGTAAAGGGTTTGCCTGTGTCCGGGTTGACGTATTCCAGCGTCGGCTCCTGCACCGCCATCGCCACCAGCTTCAGCCGTCCGCGATAATCGTGCAGGAAGCGATAGGCGTTCTTCATATGCGCCTTGTTGAAGGGCACGATGTCGGGACCGCCGATGGCGATCTGGTTCGCGGCCGCGTAGGCGAAAGCCCGGCTCATGTAATGGCGGCTGTCGTTCCATTCGCAGGGCCAGAAATTCGCCGCCAGCACGACATCGGATTTGTGGAAGGCCTTGCGGGCGGCGGCGATGTTTTCCATTTCCGCATCGAAATAGCCGTCGCAGGTAAATCCCTTTTCGCCATCCTTGAGATGGGCATCCACCGCGGTCTCGCCAAGCTCTATCCCGGCGATGCGCCCGTCGAAGCGCTCGGCCAAGGCACGAACGAGTTTCTGAAAGCGCTGGCGTACGGCCGGAATCCACTGCATGGCGACCTGACCGTTTGCGACCTGTTTGGGATCGAACGCGGCACCCGGATAGTTGTATTGGTAGACAATTCCGCCCTGATAGACGGGATCGGCCGCCAGATAATCCGGCAACCCGCGCCATTGCAGCGAGAATGTGCGGTCCCCGATGATGATGAACAGCTTCTTGTGCAGGCCCTCGGCCACCGCGAGGTCGCGCTCGAGCTTGGAAAAATCGTAGCGATCTTTCTGCGGTTCAAGTTGCCGCCAAGGATAGATGATCTGCCCGCCGACGATGTCGGGCCGCGCCAGCAAAGCGCGATGCTCGGACGCGTCGTCGGCATCGAGGAAAAGGTAATTCGCCGGCGCGGCCCATGCGGGGACCAGGACCAGCAAAGCCAGAGCAGACCATGCGGCAGCGGACTTCATGACGGCGCCCCCTTCGGCCGCACGACCGTAGGGCGAATGGCACGTCCATCACAAGACGGGGAGTTAGAACGGCCGCTTCAGCTCAAGCTTCAACGCCGGGCCGGAATTGTCCTGCAGCATCGAATGGCTGAACTTCGACGAACCGCGCGGACCGGTGAAGAAGTCGTCGCGGGTGGCGCCGCCGTAGAGCCCGCTGAGGTTCAGATCGACCTCGTAGGGGCCGGGCTTGTAGGTCACGAACGCGCCCAGCGAGGCGCTCGCCTCGGTGGTCGACAATTCGCTCACCTGATAGGACGTGCGCGCGCCGGTGAAGTTACCGCTGAAGCCGAGGCTGAGGTTCGACGCCGGAAGTTTGTGCGCCAGCTTGACCGACACCTTCTCGCCGGGCACGCCCGAAGCGGTGCGGGTTTCGTAGGTCACCGGATCGACCACCTTCGAGCTCTGCCAGGTCGCTTCCGAGCTGAGATCGGTGTGCGGCAAGCCGACCGTCGACAGCGGCAGATGCAAGGCCACGGCCACGCTCTTGCGGCCGACCAGCGCGGTCGTTGCCGGCGCCTGCACACCGCGAACATCGGCGAATTCAGTGACGGTGCCTTGGTTGGCCTCCGTATAGGTCGCCGACAGTTTGGCGGGACCGAGCTGCTGCTCGACCTTGGTCTGAAGCTGCCAAGCATGATCGGGCTGGAAGCCGCTGGCTTCGGGGACCTTCTCGGCGTTGGCGTAAGCGGAAAAAGCCGCCGCATCGAACGGTGCCACGACGTGCTCGACCTTGGCGGTCACGGTGGTATCGCGGAAAGGCTGCAGCGTTGCGGTCAGGTTCGGATTGACCGAGCGATAGGTGCTCGAATGGGCATTCTGCCAGCTGATATCGGCGACGCGCGCGGCGGTGCCGCCCTTGAGCTGCAGCATCGCAAGCGGCTGCCATTCGACATCGACATAAGCAGTGTGGTCGGCGGTGCGGACGGCCGATTGGGTGAAACTGGCGGAATTGCCCGGCGCGCCTTCCTGGGTCTGATGGCTGGCGCTGCCGGCGCCCATCGTCACCTTCAACGGCGCCACCGGCACCGTCAGCGCGGCCTGACCGGCTTGGGTCTGGGTCCGCACCAGATGCGCCGCCTGATCCGATGCACCGACGCTTTCCGGGGCACGATAGGTCAGCTCCAGACGGTTCTCGCCCGACGCGGTCAAGGACGTGCCGAGAGGACCGGAAATATTCGCTTCGATTTCGGCGGCATCCTTGTGCCAGAAGGCGGTCTGGCCGTCCTCTTTGCCGACACTGGCGGAGCCCTGCACCTTCACGGCGCCGTCCGGCAGATTGAGATTCAGCGTGGCACCGCTCGAGAGATCGCGGCCGCCCGGAACCTTGAGATCGAGCGCCACCGGACCCTGGTTGATCACCATGGTATCGGCCGAAGCCGCCGCCGGACGAACCAGGGCCGTCTTGGCATTCTTGCGGGATTTGGCCTGCGACTTCACCGTACCGGGGGGCAGCGTAAGGTTCAGGATCGGCCCCAGCTGGCCATCGGCCGTCACTGGTGGCAGGGCGTTCACTTCGACCGGCCCTACCGGCATCGGCATCGTGTTGACCAGTTCGGCGGAATCGTCAGCAAACGCCGCCGGCGCGCTCAGAACGCACGCCATGGCGACAAGACGCCGCGATTTCACCCAGTACGACACGATCCTCAGTCCTTTTCGGCTCCAACGCTAACACCGGCCCGGTAACCCTATCCACCCGGCATTTCCGTCAGGTTGTCGCGGGCCGAAACTTGACGTGAACCGGTTGCTGGCAGATGGTCCCGCCCACTTTTTCAAGGAGCCTTCCCGTGTCTGCGCCAGCTTCTGCCGATCATATCGTCATCACCCTGCCCGATGGCAAGTCGCTGACGTTCCCGAAGGGTGTTACCGGTGGAGACATCGCCGCTTCGATCGGTCCGGGACTGGCCAAAGCTGCGCTCATTCTGCTCGTCGACGGTGAAGAATACGATCTTTTCCGTCCGATCAATCATGACGCGAAAATCCGCATCATCACCCGGAAAGATCCGGAATCGCTGCATTTGATCCGCCACGACGCCAGCCACGTGATGGCGATGGCGGTGCAGGAGCTGTTTCCCGGCACCCAGGTGACCATCGGACCGTCGATCGAAGACGGCTTTTATTACGATTTTGCCAGAGAGACCCCTTTCACCCCGGACGACCTCGCCAAGATCGAAGCCAAGATGCACGAGATCGTGAAGGCCGACCTTCCAACCCGCCGCGAGGTGTGGCCGCGCGATAAGGCGATCGAACACTTCAAGAGCATCGGCGAGAAGTACAAGGCCGAGCTGATCGAAGCCATTCCGGCCGGCGAAGACGTGTCGCTCTACTGGCATGGCGACTGGCACGACCTCTGCCGCGGTCCGCACTTTGCCTCGACCGCCAAGGTCGGCGACGCCTTCAAGCTGACAAAGATCGCGGGCGCCTATTGGCGTGGCGACGCCAAGAATGCGCAGCTGCAGCGCATCTACGGCACCGCTTGGCGCGATCAGAAGGAACTCAACGAATACATCCATCGCCTCGAAGAGGCCGAGAAGCGCGATCACCGCCGCATCGGCCGCGAGATGGATCTGTTCCATCAGCAGGAAGAAGCCACCGGCCAGGTGTTCTGGCACGACCGCGGCTACACCCTGTGGCGCGTGCTGGAAAACTATGTCCGCGGCAAGATCCAGAAGGCCGGCTATATCGAGGTCAAGACTCCGCAGCTGATCGACCGCAAGCTGTGGGAAGCCTCGGGCCACTGGGACAATTATCGCGCCAATATGTTCATCGCCGAAGTCGAGGATGAAAAGAAGATCCTCGCCGTCAAGCCGATGAACTGCCCGGCCCACATCCAGATCTTCAAGGACGGCCTCAAGTCGTATCGCGAACTGCCGCTGCGCATGGCCGAGTTCGGTTCCTGCCACCGCTATGAACCGACCGGCGCCTTGCACGGCATCATGCGGGTGCGCGCCTTCGTACAGGACGACGCCCACATCTTCTGCACCGAAGAGCAGATCACCAGCGAGTCCGCGGACTTCTGCAAGCTCTTGCTGGAGATGTACAGCGACCTCGGCTTCAAGCAGGTCAGCGTCAAACTGTCGACCCGTCCGACGCCGCGCATCGGCTCCGACGACCAGTGGGACATCGCCGAGAAGGCGCTGGCCGACGCCATGGTCGCCGCCGACCTGCCCTACACCATCAATCCCGGCGAAGGCGCGTTCTACGGGCCGAAGCTCGAATTCGTGCTGCGCGACTGCATCGGCCGCGATTGGCAATGCGGCACCCTGCAGGTCGACTTCAACATGCCGGGGCGCCTCGGCGCGAGCTACATCGCCGAGGACGGCAACCGCAAAACCCCGGTGATGCTGCACCGCGCGATCCTCGGATCGCTCGAGCGCTTCATCGGTATCCTGATCGAGCACTATGCCGGTGCCTTCCCGACCTGGCTCGCCCCGGTCCAGGCGCGGATCATCCCGATCTCGGAAAAGACCAACGACTACGCCGCCAAGGTCTGCGAAGCCCTGAAGCAGGTGCCGATCGTCAACGGCATCGGCAGCATCCGGGCCGACGTCGATTACTCCTCGGAGCGGATGCAGAAGAAGATCCGCGACGCCCAGCTGCAGAAGATCCCCTACATGCTGGTGGTCGGCGAGCGCGAAGCGGCGGAAGGCAAAGTCGCCGTCCGTCTGCGCTCGGGCAAGGACCTTGGGCCGATGCCGCTCGAGACGTTTATTGCCCGCCTCAAGGGCGAAGCCGAGTCACGGACCGACCTGACGGAATAGGCTCCGCCCCGCTGGTGGACCCGTCACCTTCTACTCAAGGGCGGTATCGATCCCCGATCGGTACCGCCCTTGTCATTTGGGCTGACCCCGGCGCAGCGCAAATCCCCGGCCTGCCCGACACCAAAAGCCAACGAAATCTGAGACTAAGCCCGAGGAGGATGCCTGGACCGGGGCGTCGTGAGGCCCGCCCGAGCTGCCGCCGTCATCCCCAAAACCCGATCATCAGAGCTGTCAGCCGCCGAGGGCCGGGCGTGGCTGCGTCGCGACAACACCGGAAAACGTGAGGTTAACCCTTGCGAAATGGTTTGGCATTCCTATTCTGTACCGATCAGCGGCCTGACGGCCGGCTTGGGAGGATTTGCCCTGCGCGCACAAGACGGACCACGTTTCGCGAAGCAGGCCAAGGCCCCGCGGAACGAAGCCGGCGTTTGGGCGTAACGATGGAGAAAAAGTCATAGCCCCGCCTAGAAGGTTTTCATCGCAGGAACGTCCTCCTGCCAAAGACGGTCCCCGCATCAACGAGGAGATTTTCTCCCGTACGATCCTTTTGATCGGCGATGACGGTCACAAATACGGCGAGATCGGCACCGACGAGGGCCGCGCCATCGCGGAAGAAAAAGGGCTCGACCTGGTCGAGGTGTCTCCCGAAGCGAAGCCGCCCGTCGTCAAGCTGATGGACTACGGCAAGTTCAAGTACGAACAGCAGAAGAAAGCCGCCGAAGCCCGCAAGAAGCAGAAGGTCATCGAGATCAAAGAGATCAAGATGCGTCCGACCATCGACGATCACGATTACGAAGTGAAGATGAAGGCGATGCGCCGCTTCTTCGACGATGGCGACAAGGTCAAGGTCACGCTGCGCTTCCGCGGCCGTGAAATGGCTCACCAGCACATCGGCATGGAACTCTTGACCCGCATCCAGCGCGAGACCGAGACCTACGCCAAGATGGAGCAGTATCCCAAGCTCGAAGGCCGTCAGATGATGATGGTCCTGGCGCCGCGGTAACACGCAGTTTCGAGTACAGAAATTCAAAACCCCCGGATTCTCATCCGGGGGTTTTGCTTTTGTTGTTGTACTTCCCTTGTTGAGGGATCGCCCCCTCAGCCCCAAACCGCAAAAGATTAGTCTAGAAAAACCGCGACGCGGTCTTCGTCACGGCGCCGCCGATGTCCTGCAGCGGACCCAGCGGCGTAACTTCGTCATGCGTATCTTCGATGCGCGGACGCCCGCTCATCAGCTTGTAGGCGACGTGCCCGTCTTGCATCAGCAGCACGACCTCGGCCGTCCAGCCGGTGTCGACGGTGCGCCGCTCGAACCCGAACAGATCGAGGAAGAAGTTTCCCATCCGCCGCGACTCGACGTGCTGCGGGTGGAAGACGAACGCCGAGCAGCGATCCTGCGACTCGATGCAGGACTGCACCGGCGTCGCCAGATGATCGAAGCTCATGGTCGAACGCGGCATGAAACGCTCGATCACGCCGAGATAGCTCAGCACTTCGACATTCGGCGTCGTCGCCGTATCGAAACCGAGCCGCGGCAGATCGGTCAGACGCGTCTGGCCCGGAACCACGTCGGTGTAGGCCGACTGGACCTGCTCGTAGGTGCCGAATGCGTTCTGAGAGACCTTGGTTTCGTGCGGCAGCAGCCCCAAGCCACCGCAACCCACCAGCGACAGCATGAACGTCGCACTGATAAACGTCTTGAGCCCGCGGCTGGAGCCGCTCACCACCCCGTTGTCCATCATCCCCACCAAGCCAACGACGTTAAGATTTTATTTATAATTGACGGTAACGAATTTTGGCCGGATTGGGAAGCGAGATGGCGGAAGTAAGGCACATTTGGCGCTATTATGGTTAAACTGAACGGTGTGTTTTTGCAGTCTCAGTGATGCGGACGATCCTCAGACTAAAACCATTTCAAACAGCAACGGCATTCCGTCACGTCCAGCAAAATCTCACGCGCCAACGTTTCTTGAACCAGACCATTCCTCATCGCGAACGGAATCTCTTTCGTGAATCCGAGCCGTAGAGACATCGGCCCGATAGGCCGCATCACCGCTTCCCAAATCGGCTCAGCGACCATCGCAATTTTCTGATTCACTGGCGTGACACGCCGCCGTCATGCGATGCGTGCAGCGACGCCACAGAGGCGGGGCCTCACGCTTTTTGACGCAGCCGTAGCGCGGTTGACAGCCGTGGTACGATCCCGGTCATGCAGATCACGAAATTCCTCGTCCCGCTCAGTCTCATCGTCATGACGGCTGCCGCCGCGGCCAGCCCCAAGGTGCTGGCGACCCTGAAGCCGGTGCATTCCCTGGTGGCTGGCGTCATGGAAGGCGCCGGCCGGCCCGACCTTCTGATCGGCGGCGCGTTGTCGGAACACTCCTATGCGCTGAAGCCTTCCGATGCCCGCAAAGTGCGCGACGCGGCCCTGATCTTCGAGATCGGTCCCGACATGGAAACCTATCTTTCCGGTGCCCTCACGACAGCAGGCGGACGGGTGGTCGTGCTGGAACAGGCTCCGGGCGTCAAACGGATTGCGGCGCGCCAGGGTGGTCTGTGGGGCGACGATCACGATGGACATGACCATGGCCACGGCGGCACCGACCCGCACGTCTGGCTCGATCCCCAGAACGCCATCGCCTTCACCAAGGCGATCGCCGATGCGCTGGTCCGGACCGACCCCGCCCATGCCGCGCTCTACCGCGCCAATGCCGCGCGCCGGATCGCGATGCTGCAAGGCCTCGACCGTGAACTTGCCGCTACGCTGGCTCCGGTGAAGGAGCGGCCCTATCTCGTCTTCCACGACGCCTATCACTATTTCGAAGCCCGCTATTCCCTGAAGCCCGCCGGGGCCGTGACGGTGGCGCCCGATCGTCCGGTGGGAGCCCGCCGCATTGCCGAGTTGCGTCAAACCGTGGCCTCGGGACGGGCCCTCTGTCTGTTCCGCGAACCGCAGTTTCCACCCAAGCTGATCGAGACGCTGGACCAGGACACCAAGGCGCATGTCGGGGTGCTCGATCCCTTGGGCGCGGACCTTGAGCCCGGCCCGGACCTCTATCCCCGGCTGATGCGCAATCTGGCGCAGTCGCTGGTCGGCTGCCTGACGAAAAAGAATTAGCCTCCCTCACATAGCGAGGGTATGGTCCCGCCGATCCGTCGCCCGTTATGGGGACAGGTCCCATCCATTCGCTCCGTTCCGGACACCGTCCGATGCTGAAGACCTACCTGCCGCTGAACGGCGGCCTCAGATTAGTTCCGGATGTGGACAGCGCGGATGTTCCCCGTGAGGCGCTGTGGATCGACCTGTTCGATCCGACCCCCGAAGAACGCCAAGCCGTCAACAACACCCTCGGCGTCGACCTGCCGACCCGCGCCGACATGGAAGAGATCGAGGTGTCGTCACGGCTCTATGCCGAGAACGGCGCCCTCTACATGACCGCATTGGTGCTGGCCAATTCCGGCACCGAAAGCCCGGTCGCGGGCGTGGTGACGTTTGCCCTGATCCGCAACACGCTCGTTACCATCCGCTATACCGAGCCGCAGCCGTTCCGCACGTTCGAGGCGCGCTGCCGCCGCGGCACCGTTCCCGCCACCAAGGCCGAGAACGTGCTGCTCGACATTCTCGACGTAATCATCGACCGCCTCGCCGACATTCAGGAACGCGCCTCGACCGAGATCGAATTGATCAGCCGCGACATTTTCGATCCTGAGAACACCCAGCACCCGATCACCTCGCGCGAATTCCAGGACGTCTTGCGCGCCCTCGGCCGCAAGCACGATCTCGCCGGCAAGATCCGCGAGAGCCTGCTCACCATGGCGCGCGTGCTGGCGTTCCTGCAGCAGGCGCTCGACACCACCCCGAACAAGGACACCATCCCGCACGTCAAGACGCTGACCCGCGACGTGAACTCGCTGCAGGATCACCTCAACTATCTCACCAGCCGCCTGTCGTACCTGCTCGATGCCACTCTCGGCCTCATCAACATCGACCAGAACAACATCATCAAGATCATGTCGGTCGCGGCTATGGTGTTCCTGCCGCCGACCCTGTTCGCCTCGATCTGGGGCATGAACTTCCACCATATGCCGGAACTGGAAGAGCCCTGGGCCTATCCGTTCGCCTGGCTCATCATGATCATCTCGGCGGTCGTGCCTTACATCTGGTTCAAGAAAAAAGGCTGGCTGTGAGGAACAACGCGCTGGCGATTGCGCTCAAGCTGGCGCAGTCGCTTGCCTTCTCGGTGATGTACGCCGCGATCAAGCTGGCCGGGCCGGTGCCGATCGGTCAGGTGGTGTTCTACCGCGGCTTCTTCGCACTGGTGCCACTGTTTCTCTGGACCTGCTTCACTGTCGGTCCGCGGGCGGCGATCAAAACCGAACGGCCGCTGGTGCATGTGGTGCGCGGCGCGGTCGGCGTCGCCGCCATGTTCACCAACTTCACCGCCCTCGCCTTGTTGCCGCTCGTCACCGTGACGGCGTTCGGCTTCATGCAGCCGATCTTCGCGGTGGTGCTGGCGGCTCTCATGCTCAAGGAACGTGCCGGTCCGTGGCGCTGGGCGGCGGTGCTGATCGGCTTTGCCGGCGTCATGCTGATGATGGAGCCGCACGGCGGGCTTGCGGCACTCTTGGCGCTGAAACTGTCGAAGGGCGTGTTCTACGCCTTCGCCTTCACGCTGTTGTCGGCTTTCATCGTGGTGTGGATCCGGCAGATGTCGACCA
>JAHFQC010000004.1 GCA_023259375.1 Alphaproteobacteria bacterium | reverse complement strand
GTCTTCGACCTTCGTTTAACGGGTAGCGGCATCAGAAATATCCCCCGGCATAAATTCAGATGCCCCTCTTCAAATAATTCTTTTGATTTGGCCCCTCGGTGTAACTAAATTTCCATGTCCCCGTTTAAAATGGGGAATGGCGGGAACTTAACCATCCTTCTATTGGTGAAAACTCATAGTGTGGCTGACAGCGTCAAGATTCGGGCCAACGTAGCTCAGTTGGTAGAGCTTCTGATTTGTAATCAGAGGGTCGGGGGTTCGAGTCCCTTCGTTGGCTCCAATTTGACACTTCTTACGGAAAAAGCGTAAAAAGGTCAAAACTTTGAAAAGGGTCGATGCCCGAGTGGTTAATGGGGGCGGACTGTAAATCCGCTGGCTTCGCCTACGGTGGTTCAAATCCACCTCGGCCCATTTCAAGGTTTTGCGCGTCAAAGTTGCTCTTAAGGTTCAAAAATTGTCGAAATCGTGGTCGGGCGAGCTTAACTCAATTGGTAGAGTACCACCCTTCCAAGGTGGCTGTTGACGGTTCGAGTCCGTTAGCTCGCTCCACCCCCGAATCTCTCGATTCTCAGAGATCGGCCCAGAAAGGCCTTTTTTGAGAACCGGTGCCGGTGGTTTCGCCCAAATAGCTCAGCGGTAGAGCACTTCCTTGGTAAGGAAGAGGTCTCGGGTTCAATTCCCGATTTGGGCTCCACTCGGAGCAGCTTTCACAGGCCCCCACCCCCTGTTGTCCCGGCGCTGTCCATAAGTACCTGACTGAAAACGGATTAAGCAGATTTTCCCTAGAAAATCCTATGCCAAAAACGTTGGATGTTTCTATAATTTTCAGCCCTTAAAATTTTAAACCCTGGACGATACCATGGCTAAAGCAAAATTTGAGCGGACGAAACCGCACGTTAACATTGGCACCATTGGCCACGTTGACCATGGCAAGACGTCCCTGACGGCAGCCATCACGACTGTTTTGGCCAAGACGGGCGGCGCTACGGCCCGTTCCTACGGCGACATCGATAACGCTCCCGAAGAGCGCGAGCGCGGTATTACGATCAACACCTCGCACGTTGAGTACGAGACGGTCAACCGTCACTACGCTCACGTCGACTGCCCCGGCCACGCTGACTATGTGAAGAACATGGTTACCGGCGCCGCGCAGATGGACGGTGCCATTCTGGTTGTGTCCGCGGCCGACGGCCCGATGCCCCAGACCCGCGAGCACATTCTTCTCGCCCGCCAGGTCGGCGTTCCTTACATCGTTGTCTTCCTGAACAAGGTGGACATGGTCGATGACGCGGAACTGCTTGAGCTGGTCGAGATCGAAGTTCGCGATCTTCTCAATAAGTATGAGTTCCCCGGCGATGATACCCCTGTTATCAAGGGTAGCGCTATGAAGGTTCTCGAAGGCGACACCAGCGATATCGGCGAACCGTCGATCCTTCGCTTGATGGAAGCCGTCGACACGTATATCCCGACCCCGGTTCGCGCTATCGATAAGCCGTTCCTGATGAGCGTCGAGGATGTGTTCACGATCACCGGCCGCGGCACTGTCGCCACCGGTCGCGTCGAACAAGGCCAGGTTAAGGTTTCCGAGGAAATCGAACGCGTGGGTCTTGGCGACAGCAAAAAGTTTGTGGTAACCGGCGTTGAGATGTTCCGCAAGTTGCTCGATTCGGCTCAGGCCGGCGACAACGTGGGCCTTCTTCTGCGCGGCGCGGAAAAGTCGGACATCGAGCGCGGCCAGGTTTTGGCCAAGCCCGGTTCGATCACCCCGCACACGAAGTTCAAGGCGGAGATCTACGTCCTGTCAAAGGACGAGGGTGGCCGTCATACGCCGTTCTTCGGCGGCTATCGTCCCCAGTTCTACTTCCGTACTACGGACGTGACGGGTTCGATGACCTTGCCTGAGGGTGTGGAAATGGTCATGCCCGGAGATAACATCTCCGCGACTGTGGAGCTCATCTCCACGATCGCCATGGCCAAGGATCTACGCTTCGCTATTCGTGAAGGCGGCAAAACCGTCGGCGCGGGTGTTGTAACGGAAATTCTGGCATAATTGAGTGAAAAAGACCGGGACTCGTGCCCGGTCTGCTCTGTGACAGTCGGCAGTAGGAATTAACCAGCTAACGAGCAAAGAGGACCAGCCGTGGCAGGAGAGAGAATCAGAATTCGGTTAAAGTCGTTCGATCATCGCATGATCGACCGTTCGGCAGCCGATATCGTACGTACCGCCCGAAATACGGGCGCGAAAATTGTGGGACCCATTCCTTTGCCGACGAAGAAACGGATCTATACCGTTTTGCGCTCACCGCACGTTGACAAGACCTCCCGCGAGCAATTTGAAATTCGCACGCACAAGCGTCTCATCGATATCCTCGAGTCGACGCCGCAAACCATCGATTCCTTGATGAAGCTGGATCTGCCGGCGGGTGTCGAAGTGGAAATCAAGGTGTAATCATGCTTGGCATCATCGGAAAAAAACTGGGCATGACCCAGATATTCAATGCCGAAGGTCAACCGGTTCCGGTTACCGTGGTGGAAGCCGCGCCCGCAACTGTCTTGGCTCTCAAGACCCTCGAAAAAGACGGATACTCCGCCATCAAGGTGGCCTCCGGAACTGCCAAAGAGAAGCACCTAACTCTTGCCGACCTCGGTCAGTTCAAAAAGTCCGGCATCGCGCCTTCCCGCGCGATCATGGAATTCCGCTTGGAAGACACTTCCGCGTGGGAAATCGGCAAGCAGTATGACGTGTCCATCTTCAATGAAGACAAGCATGTCACCGTCATCGGCGTGAGCAAGGGCCGCGGTTTCGCGGGTACCATTAAGCGCTACAAGTTCTCCCGCGGACCTTCGTCCCACGGCTCGCGCAACGTGCGTGCCCCTGGTTCGCTCGGTGCGCACTCTTACCCCGCCCGCGTGTTCCCCGGTAAGAAATTGCCCGGTCACCATGGTGTGGAACAGAAAACTGTCAAGAACCTTGAAATTGTTAAGGTGGACGTGGAAAGCGGCTTGATTTTCATCAAGGGCGCGATTCCCGGAGCCTCTAACGCTAAGGTGATCGTGAGGAAGCAAAATGGCTAAGGCGAAATTGTACACGCCGGAAGGCGCCTACAAGCAGGACGTCGAGCTTCCCGCCTCCCACTTCGATGTCGAAGTGAGCGAGCCGGCGTTGTTCCAGGCGACCTATATCTATCTCGGCAACCAGCGCCAGGGTACGCACAAAACTAAGGGTCGTTCCGAAGTTTCTGGCGGCGGCAAAAAGCCTTGGAAGCAAAAAGGTACCGGCGGCGCTCGTCAGGGTTCCAATACCGCACCTCAGTTTGCTCGTGGTGGCAAGGCCCATGGCCCCCAGCCCCACAAGTACACCAAAGACTTGAATCAGAAGATGAAGCAAAAGGCTTTCACTTCGGCTCTGACCATCAAGGCTCGCGAGAGCTCGGTCAGCGTGTTCGAAGGCATCGGCGTTGCCGCGGCCAAGACCAGCCAGCTCGTCGGCATTCTCAAGAAAGCCGAAATGACCGGTGGTAAGAACCTGATCGTCATTGATCAGCCCGAGTCGAACCTTCTGCTTGCGGCCCGCAACCTCCCGAACACCCGCATCGAGCGCGTTCAGGATGTGCATGCCTACGTTCTGATGAACTCGGAACGCGTCATTTTCACTACCTCGGCCCTGAAGGCCTTGGTGGAAGTGAGGGGATAAGCCATGAAGCCGTTAAAAGACGTCATCGGGATCCCGCTGCTTTCGGAAAAGTCCCTCGAATTGCGCTCGAGCACGAATCAATACGTGTTCCGCGTTTCGCCCTCGGCTAACAAGTCCGAGATCAAAAAGGCGATCGAGACTCGTTTCGAAGTTAAGGTGGAGTCCGTTAACACCCTGAATATGATGGGTAAGGTCAAACAAGTTCGCGGCATTCTCGGACGCCGCGCCGCTTGGAAAAAGGCCATCGTCAAGCTGAAGCAGGGCGACACCATCAAGGAACTCGAGTAGGACCATGGCACTGAAAACCTACAGACCCCTCACGAAGACCCTCCGCTACAAGCAGACTCCGGGCTTCGAAGAGATCACGACAAACACGCCGCATAAGCCCCTCACAGAGGGTATTAGCAAGAAGGCCGGCCGCAATAACCATGGTATCATCACCATGCGTCGTCGCGGTGGCGGACACAAGCGTCTCTATCGTTTGATCGACTTCAAGCGCGACCGCGCCGGCATTCCGGCTGTTGTCGAGACGATCGAATACGATCCAAACCGTAGCGCCTACATCGCCCTGATCAAGTACGTCGACGGTCAACGTCGCTACATCATCGCGACCGACGGCCTCAAGGTTGGCTCTCCGGTTATCTCGAAGGATGACGCTTCTCTCGAGCCGGGCAACGTGTTGCCTCTCTCGAAGCTGCCGATGAATACCTTCGTGCACAACGTCGAGCTCAAGCCCGGCAAAGGTGCCCAGATGGCCCGCGCCGCCGGTACTCAGTGTGAAGTCGTCGCTCGCGACGGTGATTACACGCACCTCAAGTTGCCTTCCGGAGAAATCCGCCAGGTTCGCTCCGAGTGCCACGCTACCATCGGTCGCGTTGGTAACCCGGATCACAGCAAGGTCGTCAGCGGCTCGGCCGGACGTTCGCGCTGGCTTGGTAAGCGTCCTAAGGTTCGCGGCGTTGCCATGAACCCGGTTGATCACCCGCATGGTGGTGGCGAAGGCCGCACCTCTGGTGGCGGCCACCCGGTTTCTCCCTGGGGCAAGAAGGCCAAGGGCAAGAAGACCCGTAACAACAAGCGGACCGATCGGTTTATCGTTCGTCGCCGTCCGAAGAACGTGTAAAGGGAAGACTCATGTCTCGTTCACTTAAAAAAGGCGCATTCGTCGACACGCACCTTCTCACGAAGGTGCAGGTCATGAATACGGCCAGCAAGAAAACCGCCATTAAGACCTGGAGCCGTCGCTCCACGATCACGCCGGACTTCGTCGGACAGACCATCGCCGTTTATAACGGTAAGGTGTTTGTTCCGGTGTTCGTCAGCGAAAACATGGTTGGCCACAAGCTGGGCGAATTCTCAATGACCCGTACCTACCGCGGACATACCAAGTCCGAGAAGGCGAAGTAAGGGGATATGGCAATGGAAGCAGTAGCCATCGGCAAGTACCTCAAGTCCTCCACCAACCGCATGCGTCAGGTCGCTGATCTGATTCGTGGCCGCTCGGTGGAGAGCGCATCGTCCATTCTTTTCGGGCTTGGCCCGCAGAAGAAGTCCGCGCGCATGGTGCAAGATGTTTTGAAGTCCGCAGTTGCGAACTGGCAAGTTAAACAAGAGGGTGGCACGCGTGGCAAAACCCTGATGGTGAAAACAGTCACCGTCGACGCGGGCCCTTTGATCAAACGTATTCGTCCGCGCGCCCAGGGCCGCGCGTTCCGAATCCAGAAGAAGCTTAGTCATCTCACCGTCGTGGTGTCGGACTAAGGGGGGTAGAGAGTGGGACAGAAAACTCATCCTATTGGATTTCGTCTTGGCGTCGTCAAGACCTGGAATTCCCGTTGGTACGCCGAAAAGAACTTCGCGGATCTCCTCTATGAGGACATGATGATCCGTCGGTATCTTCGCAAGCGCCTCGGGCACGCCAGCCTTTCTAACGTGGGCATCGAGCGCACCGTGCGCGAAGTGACCATCAACCTGTTCACGGCCCGTCCGGGTATCGTGATCGGTAAGAAGGGTGAAGAAGTAGAACGCCTGCGCGGTGAGATGCAACATCTCACGGGCAAGCAGATTTACATCAACATCCGCGAGATCAAGCGCCCCGAAGTGGACGCCCAGTTGGTCGGCGAAAACATCGCCCGTCAGTTGGAAAAGCGTGTGGCTTTCCGTCGCGCCATGAAGAAGGCTGTTGCCTCCGCCATGCGCCTCGGTGCCCAGGGCATCAAGATCACCTGCAGCGGCCGTCTCGGCGGCGCGGAGATCGCACGTGTCGAGAAAACTCGCGAAGGCCGTATCCCGCTGCAGACTCTGCGCGCCGATATTGACTACGCGACCTCGCGCGCTGAAACCACCTACGGTACCATCGGTATCAAGGTCTGGATCTTCAAGGGCGAAATCCTCAAGAAGGATGCCTTGAACGTTCAGCACGAAGAAGAAAGGACACGCTCCTAATGCTCAGTCCTAAGAAGGTCAAGTGGCGTAAAGTCCAAAAAGGCAAGATGAAGGGTGTCGCTCCGCGCGGTACCAGCCTCGCCTTTGGCGAATACGGCATCCAGGCAATGGAATCCTCATGGATCACCAACCGCCAGATCGAAGCCGCTCGTATTGCGATGACTCGCAAGATCAAGCGCGGCGGTCAGGTGTGGATCCGGGTATTTCCGGACAAGCCCTTCACCCGCAAGCCGGCGGAAACCCGTCAGGGTTCCGGTAAGGGTAGTGTAGAAGGCTGGGTCGCAGTGGCTCTCGCCGGCCGTATTCTTTTCGAAATGGGTGGTGTGGACCGCGCCTTGGCTATGGAAGCCTTGGGTGTGGCCGCGCAGAAGCTGCCCTTGAAGTGCAAGATTGTGGAGGTCAACGCGAATGGCTAAGGCATCGGAATATCGGGAAATGACCCCCGAAGCCCTGCAGGCAAAGGTTGGAGAGCTTGAAGCCAAGCTTTTCAATACTAAGCTCCAGGCCGTTTTGGGCAAGCTGGAAAACACCTCGACTCTGCGGA
>JAHFQC010000094.1:3650-19053 GCA_023259375.1 Alphaproteobacteria bacterium | reverse complement strand
AACGCGTTACGCATCGGCCTTGAGGCACACCGTGATTTCGAAGCCGCCGCCGTCACGATTGTTCGCCAGCACCTTGCCGCCGAGCCCTTCGACGTTGCGCTTCACGATCCACAACCCCAATCCCTGATGCTCCGTAGAGGGAAGATTGCCGCCGTCTGCATCGGGATTGTCGCGATAGGTCGCGTAGCGATTGAAAATGCGCGGCAGCTTGACGGGATCGACGCCGGGGCCGCGGTCGGCGACACTGACGTCGACCCACGGACCGTTGCGCTTCAAGGAAACTTCGATGGTGCCGAACTTCGGCGTGAAGCTGGCGGCATTCTCGAGCACGTTCTCGATCACCGGTTCGAGCAGGTCTTCATTGGCGTGGGCGCTGACACCTTTCTCCAGCGTGGCGGCAAGCCGCTTGCCCTGGGCCGCGAGCGTGACTTCGTAGTCGCGCAGCATCTGGGTCAGGAAGGCGGTGAGATCGAGCCGGCGCCGCTGCGGATAAACGACCTCCGCCGCCGCCTGTTCGAGATCGCGCACGCTGGAGACCGCCGCGTCGAGCCGCACCACCGAGCGCTCGATCAGTTGCAGGGCGCGTTGCGCCACCGTATCGGAGGGCTGCAGCGCGCGTTTCACGGGCTCGATCGATTGGGCGATGACGGCCAGCGGCGCTTTCAACGCATGCGAGTTTTCTTCCGCCGTCTGCTTGATGAACGCCTGACTGGACGTCAGGGCCATCACCAAGCCGTCGAAGTCTTCCGCCACGCCGGTCAGTTCGGGAATGGTATTGAGTTCGCGGAATGAGGCGGCGCCGGCGCCGCGCATGCGGATCTTGCGCGCCGCGGAGCGGAAGCGGGTCACGTTGCGCCACAGATGCACCGACAACAGGATCACCAGCGCGGCGCTGGCGAAGTAGATGAAAAACGCGGCGGGCAGGGTGGGAATGCTCCAGAACGACAGATGCAGCGCGGCGGGCGCCAAGTCGGACGCATTCTGCGAGGTGATGACGATCCAGCAGTTGCCGTTGGTGTGGACAGGCGTCATCGAGGTCAAGAGTTCCTGCCGGCCCGCCGGATTGACGAAGCGGACGGAGAGATCGGTGCTGCGGTCGCAGGTCGGCGCCAGGCGCTGCAGGATGCCGGACTGGATGAGATCGCGACGCTCCTGCTTCAGATACGCGGCCGGCAAGGGCGGGGCCGAGGCGATGTAGATGAAGTCGTCCGGGCTGGCGCCCTTGAGCCGCGCCAGCACCTTGACGTTGGTGTTGACGAGGGCCGCGCCCGCCAGCGCATCCGATAGCGCGCCCGGCGCTTCCTCCAGGAAGTGGGTGAAGTGGGGCCTCAGCATCGCCGCAATCACGCGTCCGGTCTGGTCGACGGCGTTGTGCAGCAGCATCGCCTGCTGATGCTCGGCCCGCTGGAACTGCCACCACAGGATCAGCGGCACCGAGAGGAGAATGACGGCGAGCAGGAACAGCTTGAGTGCGAAGGAATGGACAAGCTTGTAGGCGATAGGCCGCGCGCTACTGTTCGCTTCCATTCCGCCACCTGTAGCCGAAGCCGGGGTAGTTGGTGATCTGCACGAACTCCATGTCGAGGTCACGGAATTTCTGGCGGATGCGCTTGATGAAGGCGCGGACATTGGTGCGATAGCCGATCTCGCCGTCGCCCGCCATGAAGCCTTCGCCGTGCACGATGTCGTAGATCTCGCGATAGCTGACGTCGCGGTCGGAATGCTCGATCAGATAGGCGACGATGTTGAACTCGGTCAGTGTCAGGCCGACGTTCTGGTTCTTCCACAGGGCGCGGCGCGAATCGTAGCGCAGGACGATGTCGCCGATCTTGACCGCGTCCTGGCCGTTATCCGCGCTCTGCACCGTCTGCTTGGCCTTGTAGCCCGAGAGGATCAGCTCGATACGCTTCAAAAGAATCGAAAAACTGCGCGACTTTTCGATGAAATCGACGGCGCCGCCGAGAAGTCCCGCTTCCTCGAAAATCTGGTCGCTCAGCACGGTCAGAAAAATGACAGGAATGTCGATCTTTTCGGTTCTAAGGCGCTGCAGTACTTCGATGCCGGTCATGCCGGGCATCTTCCAGTCCAACAGCACGATGTCGGCTACCATGTCGCCATTGGGACCGCGCGTCAGGTAATCCACCGCGGTCGAACCGTCGGCAAAGGCGTCGGTCGAATAGCCGGCGTCGATCAGGTTGGTGCTTACCGATTCCCGGAACAGTTCGTCGTCGTCGACCACCAGGATATGCCCGCGGGCGGCGTTACGGCTAACTTGGTCCATTGCTTCTCACCGTCAGGATGTTGCGAACGCATGCATTGTCGGCCTCGGCCCCGGCCGACGAACTGTATTTGAGCGCATGATAGCTGGCTGTTTTGAGATCGGGATAGAACACGATCTGGACGGAGCAGCCCTGTCCCGCATAGGTCCATACCAGCGACGGATCGCTTTTGGCGACAGCGCTTGGCGCGCCGAGGAGTTTCTCGACGGCCGGCGGCGTAA
Organism: Alphaproteobacteria bacterium; assembly: GCA_023259375.1. Classification (GTDB taxonomy): domain Bacteria; phylum Pseudomonadota; class Alphaproteobacteria; order Micropepsales; family Micropepsaceae; genus Rhizomicrobium. Next base: position 16,553 of record JAHFQC010000094.1, on the reverse strand, counting down.
GGCCGATGAGGGATTTGGGGTCGATCGCTGCAACGCGTTCTGGCTCTCTGGCTTCGCTTCTCTCTCTTGCCGCCGATCGTCTGGGTCGGACCGGTGCAGGTTTGGGTTGAACCGGCGTGACGATCGGCGCCGGCGGTTTGGTCGCCGCCGGAGTGTGAGTGCCACTCATCGTCGAACATCCCGCCAACAAAATTGACGTGACAAAGAAGAGACAAAGTTGTGATCGTAGATGTTTCATTTAATGCCAAGCTTAGCTGAGCCGGAAAGGTACGGCGATACAGCGCCAACATTTTTTCAGGGCAATGCGTCATGAACAAGGCAGCGCATCATGCGGCATGGCGCAAGTATAGTCACGCAAATGCCTGACAGTTGGCGCTATCGCGCACTCACGACGCGTGCTGCCGCGCCGTAAAGTGCTACCGCACCGGCAACATCTCCGTCAGCAAGGCTGCTGCGTTCCGAATTGTATTCAAAACCCATCAATGTCCCGCTTGGGCCGGGATGGTCGAGGCCGATGGCGTGGCCGATTTCGTGCGCCAGCACATAAGCGAGACGATATGTTCCTGCTTGTGCCGTAGTCCACTTCGCATGAGGGTTGAGGCACACCACCGCGCCGGTGAGCGACGTCACCTTGGTGTTGCCGGTACCGCTTGGTACGACATCGGTATAGGCGACGCCGTCGTCATCCATTTCCGCTGCAATCGTGACGTCGGCAGGAGTCGACATGCCTGCCGGGACGAAACGGATGTTGGCCGCATTGCTCCACAGCGCGAACGCGGCATCAGCGGCCCGCAACGCATCTTCGCGTTTAAGGCCGGCGCCGGCGAGAAGTCCGTCGAGCCCTTCGGTGCGGCGGCAGTTTTCGTGCCCCGGTCCGGTGCCGCGCGCAAAGGCGATCCGCCAAGTGACCACCGCTCCGCGGCCGAGTTCGGGCATGCCCCATTTGACGGCATGATTGTCGATGTCGATGAGGCGATAATCGTCGCCGGCACCCGCCGGAGCGGCGGCACCCAGAACGGCCACTATGGTAAGTACACATGACAATCGCGCCACGATGGACCCAGCCCGGATTCTTCGATGGATTGTCCCAGGATAATCACAGCGATCTGCTTAACCGGCGGTTAGGCTTTTTGTCGCGCGTGGTGCGCCAAGGGGCTGGAGCGAGGGAACCCCGATGAAGACTGCATTTTTGGCTCTGCTGCTGGGTGCGTGCTGCACGGTGCCGGTGTTGGCGCAAACCACATCGCCGCCGACGTCGCCGATGAACCAGGGCCCCATGAATCAAGGTCAGGGCAACAATCAATCGACCATGCCATCGAACACGCCAATGCACGGCGATTCGATGATGAGCCATGCCAATCCGACCACCGCCAATTTGACCGGCCAAGCGATCTACAACACCAAAGGAAAAAAGATCGGCACCGTGTCGGCGATGACCACCGACGCGCAAGGCCAGCAAGCGGCCTCGGTGACGATGGAAAAACATCTCGGCATGGGCGCCGAGACGGTGGCCATTCCGGTGTCGTCGCTCGAGGCGCGTCAGAGCGGCGGCTACACGACGCGTTTGAGTTCATCCGAACTGAAGTCGCTCTCGAAGTGGGGCGCGGCGCACACGCCCTAGGAGCGCTTTCAGGAAAAGTGTCGCGCGGTTTTCCGTCGAAAGCGCGACGATGAGAGAAGCGGCGGATACTGAATTGGTGGGTGGCAGCGGGAAAGGGCGGCGGCTCTCCCCCCACAGCCCCTCGGTCGACGCGTTCCCGCGCCACCCGCCAACCCAATTTCAGGGCACCTCCCGGCGCCGCAGACGTTTTGAAAGCGGGACGCGGATAAAGGGAGTGTGAGATGATGCTTTGGAAAAGCGCGACCGTGGCTGCGGTGCTGGCCTTGGGGCTGGCGGGTTGCGGCACCTCGACGGGCGACCGGGCGGTATCGGGCGCGGGCCTTGGTGCAGCGGGCGGTGCGGTTATCGGTGCCATGACCGGCTCGGCAGCGACCGGAGCGGCCATCGGCGCCGTCGGCGGTGCGGCCATCGGTGCCGCTACCGATCCGTGCGATCTCGACCTCGGTACACCCTATTGGCGTGACCACGGCGGGCGTGACGAATATGACCGGCGCTGCCGCCATCACGATTAGGAGATTAGACTAAAGGCTAGGTTCCGCCGCTTTGCGGCTCATGTACTCCCGGGACTAGTATGCCCAAAGAACACTCCCGGGAGGAGATTCCATGACGTTCGCTACGATGTTGCGTACGGCCACCGCGGCCGTGGCGCTGCTCGCGCTCAGCACCAGTGCAGAAGCTTGGCCCTGGAGTGATAACGATACCAAGAAAGCCCCGCCGCCGCCCGCCTACACCAATACCGCGTTGCCGTTCGCGCAGCGCGTGGACGATCTGGTCTCCCGCCTGACCTTGGAAGAGAAGGCCTCGCAACTCGGCAACTGGTCGCGGCCGATTCCGCGCCTCGGCGTGCCCGGTTACAACTGGTGGAACGAAGCCTTGCATGGCGTCGCCCGCAACGGCGTCGCCACCGTCTTCCCGCAGGCGATCGGCCTCGGCGCCACCTTCGATCCCAAGCTGGTCCACGAGATGGGCGTGGCGATCTCGACCGAAGCGCGCGCCAAGTACAACGAGGCCGGCTACGACAAGGACCACGGCATCTATCAGGGCCTGACCTTCTGGTCGCCCAACGTGAACATCTTCCGCGATCCGCGCTGGGGCCGTGGCCAGGAGACCTACGGCGAAGACCCGTGGCTGTCGGGCCAGTTCGGCAAGGCGTTCGTCACTGGCATGCAGGGCGACGATCCCAAATATCTGCGCACCGTCGCCACGCCGAAGCACTTCGCCGTGCATTCGGGACCGGAGCCGACCCGCCACAGCGTCGACGTGCCCGCGTCCAAGCACGACATGGTCGACACCTATCTCGCCCAGTTCCGCACCGCCATCGTCGACGGCAAGGCGGAATCGGTGATGTGCGCCTACAACCGCATCAACGGCCAGCCCGCTTGTGCTCAGGATTACCTGCTCAACGACGTGCTGCGTCAGGCCTGGGGCTTCAAGGGCGTGGTGGTGTCGGATTGCGATGCCATTCAGGACATCGCCGAAGGCCACAAATACACCAAGACCGTGGCCGAAGCGGCCGCGATCTCGCTCAAGCACGGCGTCGACAACGACTGCTCGACCTGGACTCTGCACGTCAAGACCGACGTCGATTACCAGCGCTACATCGAGGCGATGAAGCTAGGCCTGGTGCCGATGAGCGTGGTCGATGAATCGCTGAAGCGCCTTTTCATGGCGCGCATGAAGCTCGGCATGTTCGATCCGCAATCGATAGTGCCGTTCGCGCAGGTCTCCGACAGCGTCGTCAATTCCGACGCGCACGCCGCGGTGGCGCTCAAGGCCGCACGGGAATCGATGGTGCTCTTGAAGAACAAGGGTGCGCTGCCGCTGAAGCAGACCGTCAAGCGCATTGCGGTGATCGGGCCGCTCGCCGATCAGGTGGTACCGCTCTTCGGCAATTACAACGGTACGCCGCTCAGTGCGGTGTCGGCGCTCGACGGCATCAAGAAGCAGTTCCCCAACGCCGAAGTCGTCTATGAGCCGGGCACCAATTTCCTGCGCGGCGGCACGGCGGTTCCGGCCTCGGTTCTCAAGACGCCCGACGGCAAGCCGGGCCTTTATGCCGAGTTCTATGAGAACGAGGACTTCACCGGCCAGCCGGTGATGACTCGCATCGATGCCGGCGTCGATTACGAACGCGGCCGGGTCAACATGCAGATTGCCGAGCTGCCCAAGCTGGCGCAGTTCGCGGTGCGCTGGACCGGCACGCTGACCCCGGCCGAAACCGGCGATTACGCCATGGGGCTCGATGCCCGCGTCGGCAAGCTGTGGCTCGACGGCAAGGAGATCGTTGTTCTCGGCTCCGGCGATCAGACCGCCAAGACGGTGGTGATGCATTTCGAAGCCGGTCACACCTATCAGGTCAAGATCGAGCGTGGCTACGAGCCGCGCATGTCGATCCATTTCGTCTGGACCAGGCAGCTTCCCGATGCGCAGCAGCGTGCCATTGCGGCGGTGAAGAAGGCCGACGTGGTGGTCGCCGTGGTCGGCATCACGCCGGCGCTCGAAGGCGAAGAGATGAAGGTCGATGTGCCCGGTTTCGTCGGCGGCGACCGCACCAGTCTCGATCTGCCCAAGGTGGAAGAGGATCTGCTCAAGGCGGCGCGCAAGGCGACCAAGAAGCCGCTAATCGCGGTGCTGTATAACGGTTCGGCGCTGAGCGTGAACTGGGCGGCCAAGAATGCCGATGCGATCCTGGAAGCGTGGTACGGCGGCCAGGCGGCCGGCACCGCCATCGCCGACATCCTCTCGGGTGCCTACAATCCGTCGGGCCGCTTGCCGGTGACGTTCTACACCGGGCTCAAGGACCTGCCGGCGTTCGAAGACTATTCGATGGCGGGCCGGACCTACCGCTATTACACCGGCAAGCCGCTGTATCCGTTCGGCTACGGCCTTTCCTACACCAGCTTCAGCTATGGCGGGATCAAGCTCACCGCACCGACTTTGAAGGCGGGCGACAAACTCGGCGTCGATGTCGAGGTGAAAAACACCGGCAAAGTCGCGGGTGACGAGGTGGCACAGCTTTATCTCGGCTTCCCGGGCGCGCCCGGTATGCCGCGGGTCGCGTTGCGCGGGCTTGAACGCGTCAATCTGCAACCGGGCGAGAGCAAGACCGTGCACTTCGAACTCAACCCGCGCGATCTTTCCAGCGTAACGCCGGACGGCGTGATCAAGGTTCAGCCGGGCGCCTACACGCTCTCGGTCGGCGGCGGCCAGCCGGGCACTACCAAGGCACTCGCCTCGACCCCGCTCGCCATCGAAGGCGAAACGACGTTGCCGCAGTGATCATTCGTAGAGGAGGAACGCCCGGCGTTCCTCCTTCCACTTTTCTTCGTCCGCCGACGCTAGCGCCTCAAGATCGCTTGGCATCGCGCCTGCCGTATCGACCCATTCGCGCAAAGCCGTGCCGCCGTTGATCACGTCGATGGCGAGCTTGCCAGTTTCGTATTCGTAGGCGAAATCGCGCCACAGCGGATAATCGAGATAGAGCCGCCGGATCGCCTTGAACGCCAACGCCTGCAAGCGCCACGGCCGGAACGCGGCGTGATCGTAGGCGGGGCCTTCGGTGTGGATCTGCACGCCGTGACACGGCTTGCCTGCATGCTTGTGGAAGGTCGGTTCGAACCAGCATTCGCGCAACACGCAGCCTTGCATCCATTCCGGCGCCAGCGCCCGCATTTCACGCAGCACCGCCGCCGCGTCGATATCCGGGGCACCGAACAGTTCCAGCGGCCGTGTGGTGCCGCGGCCTTCCGACAAGGTCGTGCCTTCCAGCATCACGGTGCCGGCATAAGCCCGCGCCATCCACAAATTCGGCGCATTGGGCGAAGGGTTGACCCAGACGCGTTCGCCGAGCGGCCAGCCGTAGCCGGGCGCGGCGTCCGGCTTCCAACCTTCCATGGCGATGACGCGATAGTCGACATCGAGCTTGAAGTGCGCCACGAACCAGCGCCCGAGTTCGCCCATGGTCAGGCCATGGCGCATCGGCAGCGGTCCGGCACCGACGAAACTCTCCCAGCCTTGGCGCAAAATCGTGCCTTCCACCAGCCGTCCCGCCGGATTGGGCCGGTCGAGCACCCACACGGCCTTGCGATGTTTCTCGGCCGCTTGCAGCACATACAACAGCGTGGTGACGAAGGTGTAGATGCGGCAGCCGAGGTCCTGCAGATCGACCAGCAGCACATCGAACGTGTCCATCATGGTGTCGGTCGGCTGGCGCACCGTGCCGTAAAGGCTGAACACCGGAATGCCCAAGACCGGATCAACGAAGTCCGGGCTTTCCACCATATTGTCCTGCTTGTCGCCCTTGAGGCCGTGCTGCGGCCCGAACGCCGCCGTCAGCCGCACATCGCTGCACGCCGCCAGCGCGTCGAGCGAATGCACCAGACCTTCGGTCAGTGACGCAGGATGGGCGAGGAGGGCGACACGCTTTCCGGCCAGGGGGCTGCGCAAATCCGGTTCGGCCAGCAGGCGATCGATGCCGAATTTCATGGCGTCACCGTGAGAGCAAAGGCGTCAGGATGATGGAAGTCGGGCTTGTCCGGCGCGTGCTTCAACGCCCAATACGAAATCGCGCCGCCGGTCTCCTGAATGACTGCGGCAAGACCGATGCGCCACGGATTGTTCGGCACCCCTGCGAGATCCCAGCGGACACTCAGGTTCCAGCCGTCGCGGCCATAGCGCGCGTCGGTTACCGGCGTGGCGATGGCGTGATCGGGACGGCGCCCCTCGCGATAGCCGCTCAGCGCATAGGCCTGCCAGTCCCAGGTCGGCGCCACATTGAATTCCCAATAGGCCTCGCCGTTCGCCGGTTTGACGAACGCCTCGAGACAGGTGTGCCGCCACAACTCGTCGGTCCGCTTTCGTGTCGCAGGGGAGGGGTAACCGGGAACCAGCAGTCCGGCCGGGCCGGTCACGTGATACTGCAGCAGCAAGCTGCCCGCCTCGCGGCGGAGCTCGACTTCGATGGCGGAAACCGCCTTGGCGGGCGTATCGGGATGGCAAATGAGGGCGTGACGCATGTCGGGCCTTATAGCGGTTTTGCACTTTTCAGGCGAGGTGCCGGCGCGCCTCTATCGCCGGCGGGCCAAATCCTAACGGCTCGTTTACCCTTGCGGGCAAAACGCGGCGAGATGTCCGTGATTTCCCTTACCCGCGCCGGGCTGCTGTTTACCTCTATTTCGCTTCTTAGGCGTCACAATGAAGGATCACAGGTGGGATGCCCCATGAGTCATTTGGTTATAGTTGGCGCTAACTCGGACTTGGCCGCGCAGCTTGAATCGGCGCGCCGGGTCATCGAACGGCATTTCTTGTCCGCGGGCAAGATGTTGACCCAGGCGATCGAAGGTATCGACGCGCTGGTCGCTTCCCTTGAGAAGCTGGTCGAAGCGCTCGACGAGAAGGCCGTTGCGGCGGCCTCAACCGACCTTCGGACGGCAGCGCAGAGCCTCAACGATCTCGCCGACAACCACCGCACCCGCCAGCGCGCCATTGAGGAACTCGGGCATCGCCGCGAGACGCTGGCCAAGTACGTTGCCGACATGCGTTCGAGCCTCGCGTACATGCGGGCGTTCACGGTCAACATCAAGATCGTGTCGAGCGGCATTGCCGAAGCCGGTTCCACATTCGAATCGTTCGCCCAGGAAATCTCCGACTGCATCGAGTCCGGCCGCGAAGAGCTGCGCCAGATGGACGAAGAGCTGATGGGCCTGCAGGATGGCCTCGCCTCGGCGCTGATCCAAGGCGCCTCGCTGACCACGCGTATCAACTCGCTGCTGCCGGTTCTGCCCAACGAATTGTCGGAAAGCGCCGGCCTGATGGGCGAGCATTACGCCCGCGTATCGGCGGTGGCCGGCGACGTTGCCGGGATCGCGCGCAACATTCAGAAGCGCGTCGTGCGCGTGCTGCAGGCGCTGCAGATCGGCGACATCACCCGCCAGCGCATCGAACACGTCCAGGATTCCATCCGCCGGTTGCAGACCGAGTCCGAATTGCAAGGCTTCGAGGGCCGCCTGATGGCGCTCGGTTACGGCCTTTTGGAGCAGCAGCTCAAGTCGACCATCGAGGAGTTCCACCAGGAAGTCACCGTCGTCGAAGCGGCGATGGCCGACATGGGCAAGCATAGCCGCGAACTTCTCAAGCTGCGCGACATGGCCTACGGCGGCAAGAGCGGCGGCGGGTTCCTCGCCGACCTCGGCGCCCGCATCGATCAGGCCTTCGTGCTGGTCAACGAAATCGAAGAGGCCGACCAGTCGGCTTTGCAGACCGGGCAGGCGACGGCCGCGTCCGCCAACCAGCTCGGCAAGCGCATCGCCGCCGTGCAGGGCCTGAAGAACGACGTTCAGTACATGGCGCTCAACACCACCATCAAATGCGCCCAGATCGGCGATGCGGCGAAGCCGTTGTCGGTGATCGCGATCGAACTTCGCGATCACGGTCGCCATCTCGAAACCGCGGCGGCGGCGGGATTGTCGGAACTTGACGAATTGACCGCCTCGACCGGAACGCTGGCGACGCGCGACGAAGACGGCCGCTCGTCGGCGGGCGATGCGCTCGGTGTTGCCGCCAACCTGATCCGCGATGCGCGTCAGCGCACCGAAGCCGAAGTCGGCACCCTGGTGTTGCGCGGCGAAGAACTTCTGGCGGTGATCGACTCCTCGACCTCGCGTCTGGCCTTCCGCGATGAGATCGGCAATACGCTCGAAACCGTCGCCGAGGCTTTGACGGTTCGCGCCGCAGCCGCGCCGCAGGACGCCAGCGGCCTCGAAGACGAGCTGGCCGAAATGCTGGAACAATTCGGCAGCCTCTACACCATGGCGCAGGAGCGCAACGTTCATAACGATTTCGTGGATTCGGTCGGCGCCGATTACGCCGAGGTCCATGACGCCATCCAGCGCCGCGCCGCCGCGGCCTGATCTTTTTTTACCGGACTTGCGACTCGTTCCGAGACATCTGCCGTCCATCTTGCCCTGAGCGGGCAGGTCAGCGCGTTGTTGCGCGGCGGCTTTTCGCTCTCGTGTCGCAGGGCTGGCAAAGCGCGAAAACTCCCCTTGAAGAATGCGGGTGGTTTCCCCATCTAAGCTACATCCCAACAAAAGTAAGCCGACCCCTGCGGGCTTTGCCTGCAACCGGAGCGTTTGACACTGCCATTCCGGCGGCGCCAGAGCGTCGCGTGGCGGGCGTTGGGGTGCCGCGATATAGAAGTATCGCAAACACATCGAAAGTCGAAGAACGTGGCATTGAGCGGAAAAAAGGGCCTGGTGATCGGCATCGCCAACCAAGACAGCATTGCCTACGGCTGTGCCAAGGCGTTCCGCGCCGAGGGTGCCGATCTGGCCGTCAGTTATCTCAATGCCAAGGCCGAGCCTTATGTCCGCCCGCTGGCCGACGGCCTTGATGCGGCGATTATCGAGCCGCTCGATGTGCGCGTGCCGGGCCAGATGGAAGCGCTGTTCGAGCGCGTCCAGAAGGATTGGGGCCGGCTTGATTTCCTGCTGCACGCGATCGCTTTCGCGCCGAAGGCCGATCTGCACGGCCGCGTGGTCGATAGCTCGTGGGAAGGGTTTGCGCAGGCGATGGACATCTCCTGCCATTCGTTCGTGCGCATGGCCAAGCTGGCCGAGCCGCTGATGGACAAAGGCGGCGCCATGTTGACCATGTCCTATATCGGTGCCGCCAAGGCGATGCGCGATTACGGCATGATGGGCGCGGTGAAATCGACGCTGGAATCCTGTGTGCGCTACATGGCGCTGGAACTCGGCCAGAAGGCGATCCGCGTCAACGCCATTTCGCCCGGCCCGATCCGCACCCGCGCGGCGGGCGGCCTTAAGAATTTCGATGCCGCGGTCGAGACCGCCGAGGCGAATGCGCCGTTGCCCCTGGCCACCGCCGAGGACGTCGGCGCTCTCGCCGCCTTCCTCGCCAGCGACGCCGCCCGCGCCATCACCGGCCAAACCTGCTACGTCGACGGCGGGTTCAGTGTTGTTGGATAACTAGAGAGTACCAACCACCCCTCACTCGTCATGGCCGGGCCCAGCTCGCCGCAGGCGAAATCGGGACCCGGCCATCCAGGCGGTGGTGAAATCTGGATCGACGTTGGAGTGAGGCTGGCACTGGATGGCCGGGTCGAACGCCCGGCCATGACGAAAAAGAGATTATCGCGCCGCCGCGCCGTCGTCCTGGAGCTTCTTCAGCCAGGCTTTGCGCGCGGCGTCGTCGATCGTGTGGATCGAACCGATCAGTGTGCGCTTGACGGGCTTCATCCCGGCGTATTTCCACAAGCCGGTTTCCAGCATCCGCACCCCATAGGTGCGGCTCTTGAACCGGTATTCCCATGTGCTGACACCCATGGTCATGACGGTGTGAACGGTCTTGCCTTTCAGCCGCTTTTTCGCGTTATCGAAGTTCTCGTGCACGAAACCATAGCGGAACACCTGCTCGAACAGGGCGCGCAGATACGCCGGCTGGTCGTCGAGCCAGAGCGGAAAGACCAGAACGATGTGATCGGCCCAGACGAGGGCGTCCTGCACCCGCAACGCGTCGGAAGCGACCTCGCCTTTGTTGGATTGTTCCGCCGTCTTGATCAGCGGGAAGTCCATGGCGCCGAGATCGAGGCGCCGGACCTCGTGGCCTGACCGGCGCGCGCCGCCGCTATAAGCCGCGCACAGCGCCGCACAGAAGCGTTCGGACGAGCCATCCGGATGGCCATTCAGAAGGAAAATGCGTTCCATGCCGGTCCCCACAGCAAGACGGCCTTAGCCTGAGGCGTCCGTCTGCTGCGGTTAAGACCTGCTTTTGTCGCGCGTCACTCCGCCGGGATGGCTTCGCGCGTGTCGGTCAGCGGCTGTTCCAGCCGGTTGACCATTTCTTTCGGCACCACCTGCCAGAAGCGCAACAGCGCGAGGTCCCATTGTTCGAGCAGTTCGCCCGCCCATTGCGAGCCGGTTTCGGCCTGGTGCTCGGCAACGAGGAAGCGCAGCGTGTCCTGCCAATAGGTGGTTTGCGGCCGCTGGAAGATCACGCTGTCGGGATTGACGTGCTCGGCGAAGAGGCCGTCGGCGTCGTAGACGAACGCCATGCCGCCGGTCATGCCCGCGGCGAAGTTGTCGCCGACATTGCCGAGGATCGCCACCGTGCCGCCGGTCATGTATTCGCAGCCGTTGGAACCGCAGCCTTCCACCACCGCGGTGGCACCGGAATTGCGCACCGCGAAGCGCTCGCCGGCTTGGCCTGCGGCGAACAGTTTGCCCGCGGTGGCGCCGTAGAGCACCGTGTTGCCGATGATGGTGTTGTCGCGCGGGCTGAACTTCACGCCGGTCAGCGGCCGGATCGCGATGGTCGCGCCGGAAAGACCCTTGCCGACATAGTCGTTGGCATCGCCGAACACTTCGATGCGGATGCCCTGGACGGCAAAGGCGCCGAGCGACTGGCCGCAGGAACCGCGCAGCTTGAGGGTGAGATGATTGGGCTTGAGGCCCGTCATGCCCCACTTGCGCACGATATGCGACGAGGTGCGGGCGCCGATGGTCCGCATCGTGTTACGCACCGTGTAGGTGAGCTGCATCTTCTCGCCGTGTTCGAGCAGCGGCGCGGCGTCCTTGACGATCTGGGCGTCGAGCGTATCGGGCACTTCGTTGCGGCCCTTCTGGGTCGAATAGCGGGCGTAGTTGCCGGGATCGGCCTGCACCAGCAGCGGATTGAGGTCGAGATCGTCGAGTTCCTCGGCGCCGCGGCTGATCTGCGACAGCAGGTCGGTGCGTCCGATCACGTCTTCCAGTTTGCGGAAGCCGAGGCTTGCAAGAATCTCGCGCACTTCTTCGGCGATGAAGCTGAACAGGTTGATGACCTTGTCCGGCGTGCCGGTGAATCTCTCACGCAGCTTTTCGTTCTGGGTACAGACGCCGACCGGACAGGTGTTGGAATGGCACTGACGCACCATGATGCAACCCATCGCGACGAGGGCCGCGGTGCCGATGCCGAATTCCTCGGCGCCCATCATGGCGGCCATGACGATGTCGCGGCCGGTGCGAAGTCCGCCGTCGGTGCGCAGAGTCACGCGATGGCGCAGATTGTTGAGGGTCAGGATCTGATTGGCCTCGGTGAGGCCCATCTCCCACGGCACTCCGGCGTATTTGATCGAGCTTTGCGGGCTCGCGCCGGTGCCGCCGTTATGGCCCGAGATCAGGATCACGTCGGCTTTCGCCTTGGCGACGCCTGCCGCAACAGTGCCGATACCGGTCTGCGCCACCAGCTTCACGCACACCCGCGCTTCGGGATTGATCTGTTTCAGGTCGTAGATGAGCTGCGCCAGATCTTCGATCGAATAGATGTCGTGATGCGGCGGCGGCGAGATCAGGGTCACGCCGGGCGTGGCATGGCGAAGCCGCGCGATCATCTCGGTGACTTTGAAGCCGGGCAACTGTCCGCCTTCGCCAGGCTTTGCGCCTTGGGCGATCTTGATTTCGAGTTCGCGGCACTGGTTCAAGTATTCCGCGGTGACACCGAAGCGTCCCGAGGCAACCTGCTTGATCGCCGAGTTGGCGTTGTCGCCGTTCGATTTGGGATGGAAGCGCGCCGGGTCTTCGCCGCCTTCGCCGGAGTCCGACTTCGCGCCGATCCGGTTCATGGCGATGTTGAGGGCTTCATGCGCTTCCGGCGACAGCGCGCCGAGGCTCATGCCGGGGGTGACGAAGCGCTTCCTGATTTCGGTGATCGACTCCACCTCTTCCAGCGGGATCGGTGCAGCGGAACTGCGGAAGTCCATCAGGTGGCGCAGCGACACCGGCGGCATCGCCCGCACGCCTTCGGCATAGCGCTTGTAGACGGAGTAGTTTTCGGTGGCGACCGCCGTCTGCAACAGATGGATGAGGTCCGCCTTGTGGGCGTGGGTTTCGCCTTGCGCCCGCACTTTGTAGAAGCCGCCGATCGGCAGCGTGGTCGCTTCGTCGTCGAAGGCGCGCGCGTGCAGTTTGGCGATCTTCTTGGCGACGCCGGGAATGCCGATGCCGGAGATACGCGCCGGCATGCCGGGGAAAATGTCGGCGACCATCGACCGCGACAGGCCGACGGCTTCGAAGTTATAGGCGCCGCGATAAGACGAGATCACGCTGATGCCCATCTTCGACATGATCTTCAAGAGGCCCGCCGAAACGCTGTCGAGATAGCGCTTGACGCATTCGCCAAGCCCACGGTTGCCGTAAAGCCCGCGCGCATGGCGGTCGGCGATGCATTCCTGAGCGAGATAGGCGTTCACGGTGGTGGCGCCGACGCCGATCAGGACTGCGAAATAA
>JAHFQC010000094.1:0-3640 GCA_023259375.1 Alphaproteobacteria bacterium | reverse complement strand
TATCGAGACACTCGGCCGAGCGCACATTGATCGAGGTGTAGGTGCGCAGTCCGCGCCGCACCAGATGCGAATGCACCGCGCCGGTGGCGAGGATCATCGGCACCGCGGCCATGGTATCGGAAATGCGCTCATCGGTGAGAATGAGATGGCCATAGCCTTGCGCCACCGCATCTTCCGCTTCGGCACGAATGCGTTCGATCGCAGCCTGCAACCCGGCGCCACGTTCGGCGAGCGGGTAGGTGCAGTCGATTTCGAAGAAGCGGCCGTCGAGATGTTCCTTGAGGCGTTCGAACATGCCGGTGGAAACGACCGGGCTTTCGAGTACGAAGACTTCGGTCTGCTTCTCGTCCTGCACCAGCACGTTGCCGAGATTGCGGAAGCGGGTTTTCAGGCTCATCACCCGTTCTTCGCGCAACGGATCGATCGGCGGATTGGTGACCTGCGAGAAGTTTTGCCGGAAGTAATGCGACAGCGGCCGGTATTTCTCCGACAGCACGGCGAGCGGGGTGTCGTCGCCCATCGAGCCCAGCGGCTCCTTGGCGTCTTCCACCATCGGCTGGAGGATCACTTCCATGTCTTCCATGGTGTACCCGGCAGCGGCCTGACGGCGGCGGCGCGTTTCGGCGTCGAACAGCACGGGCTCGGGGCCCGATCCGATCACCGGCTGCAGGTCGACGATGCGCCGGGTCCATTCCTCGTACGGATATTGGCTGGCGAGCTTGTCCTTGATGCCGCGGTCTTCGAAGAAGGCGCCTTCCTTGAGATCGAGCGCGATCATCTGGCCCGGTCCGAGACGGCCTTTGCGGGTGAGGCGATTGTCGTCGAGCGCGTTCATGCCGGTTTCGGAACCGACGAACAGCAAGCCGTCATCGGTCAAGGCGTAGCGCATCGGGCGCAACCCGTTGCGATCCATCCCAGCGATCACCCAGCGCCCATCGGTGGCTGCGAGTGCGGCGGGGCCGTCCCACGGCTCCATCACCGAGTTGGCATAGGAGTACATTGCGCGATGCGATTCCGGCATGGTGGAAGCCTGCTTCGACCACGCTTCGGGAACCAGAATGGTTTTGGCGAGCGGCGCCGTACGTCCGGCGCGCACCAGAACTTCGAACACGCTGTCGAGCGCGGCGGAATCGGATCCGCCTGGCTGGATGATCGGCTTGATGTCGGCGGCAGCGTCACCGAACAGATCCGAGGCCATCTTGACCTCGTGGTTCTTCATCCAGTTGACGTTGCCCTTCAGCGTATTGATTTCGCCGTTGTGCGCCAGCATGCGGAACGGCTGCGCCAGGCGCCAGGTCGGGAAGGTGTTGGTCGAATAGCGCTGATGGAAAATCGCGAACGCCGAGATGAAACGCTCGTCCTGCAGATCGGGATAGAAGTTGGCGAGCTGCTCGGCCAGGAACATGCCCTTGTAGATCAAGGAGCGGGTCGACAGCGAACAGACATAGAAATCGGCGATGGCAGCAGCGCGCACCGCCTGCTCGATGCGGCGGCGGCAGAGATAGAGTTTGCGGTCGAGTTCTTCGAGGTCTTCGTTGCCGCCGGTATCGAACATCACCTGTTCGATTTCGGGCCGGGTGGCATTGGCCTTCTCGCCGATGATCGAAAGGTTCACCGGCACCTGCCGCCAGCCGTAGAGATAGAAGCCGGAGCGCAGGATTTCGCTTTCGACGATGGTGCGGCAGGTCTCCTGCGCATTGTAGTCGGTGCGCGGCAAAAAGATTTGGCCGACCGCGATGCGGCCCGAGCGCTGCTTGTGTCCGGTCTGCTGCACCTGGGCGCGGAAGAATTCCTGCGGCACCTGGATATGAATGCCGGCGCCGTCGCCGGTTTTGCCGTCGGCGTCCACCGCGCCGCGATGCCAGACCGCTTTCAGCGCTTCGATGGCGCGCACCACGACTTCGCGCCGCGGCACGCCGTCGATGGCGGCGACGAGGCCGACGCCGCAGGCATCATGCTCCTGATCGGGCGAATAGGTGTGGGCGGCTTCGAGCTTTTCGGCGTTGGCGAGGTAGCGGGTGACTTCCTCGCACCCACCGGAATGGGGATCGTTCTTTGCCATCGTACTCACTCCGCCGCTTGGCGCACTTGCGCTGCCAGCCAGGTATGGATTGCTGCTGCCGCATCGCGGCCGTCGCGGATCGCCCACACCACCAGCGAGGCGCCGCGCACGATATCGCCGCCGGCGAAGACGCCGGGGATGTCGGTCATCATAGTGGAAGGGCGCACGCGCACCGTTCCCCATTTCGAAACCGTCAGCCGCGGCGCGGCGAATTTCATCGGCAGATGTTCGGGATCGAAGCCGAGCGCCTTGATGACCAGATCGGCCTTCTGCACGAAGTCGGCACCTTTGATTTCTTCCGGCGATTTGCGGCCAGACGAATCCGGCGTTCCCAGCCGCTGGCGGGCGATGCGCACGCCTTCGACATTCTCCATGCCGAGAAACGCCTTGGGCAGCGTCAGCCATTCGAATTTGACGCCTTCCTCTTCAGCGTTGGCGACTTCACGCAGCGAGCCGGGCATGTTGTCCTTGTCGCGGCGATAGAGGCACGACACCGACTTGGCGCCTTGGCGCAGCGCGGTGCGGACGCAGTCCATCGCGGTATCGCCGCCGCCGATCACGGCAACGTCCTTGCCATTGGCATCCAGTTTGCCGTTGTCGTACTCCGGCACGTCATCACCGAAGCCCTTTTTGTTGGAGGCAATAAGGAAATCGAGCGCCGGCACGATGGCGCCGAGATTGGCGCCGGGCACTTCGATCTCGCGGGCGCGATAGACGCCGGTGGCGATGAAGACCGCATCATGTTGCCCGCGGATCTTGTCGAGCGAAGCATCGCGGCCGACTTCGAAGTTCAGCTTGAAGACAATGCCGCCGTCTTCCAGCCGCTTCACGCGGCGGGCGACGATGTGCTTTTCCAGCTTGAAGCCGGGAATGCCGTAGACGAGCAGGCCGCCGGCGCGGTCGTGACGGTCGTAGACGGTGACCTTGTAGCCTTTCTTGCGCAGCTGTTCGGCGCAAGCGAGCCCGGCCGGTCCGGCGCCGATGATGCCGATCGACTGGCTGCGTTCATGCGCGGGCTGCAGCGGCTTGACCCAGCCGTTCTCCCACGCGGTGTCGTTGATGTACTTCTCGACGGCGCCGATGGTCACGGTGCCATGGCCGGATTGCTCGATGACGCAGGAGCCTTCGCACAGCCGGTCCTGCGGACAGATGCGGCCGCAGATTTCGGGAAGGTTGTTGGTCGCCTGGCTGACCTCGTGCGCCTCTTGCAGGCGGCCTTCCGCCGTCAGCTTCAGCCAGTCGGGAATGTTGTTCGAGAGCGGACAGTGCACCTGACAGAAGGGCACGCCGCACTGGGAACAGCGCGAGGCCTGTTCCGTCGCCTTGGCAGCGGAGAACTCGGCATAGATCTCGTGAAAGTCGCGGGAACGCTCCCGCGGCTGGCGCTTGCCCGGCATGTCTCGCCCCAGGCTGACGAATTTCAGCATCTTCTCGACCATAACGGGCGGTGTGCCGGGATTTTGATAAGGAGTCCAGGGAAAATGGGCATATAAGACAATAAAACTGCCACATAATTTTGTTACTCTGACAGCTGCCGATGGGTGTGCCTTGGTGTCCGTGGAATTTCAGACAATAATA
>JAHFQC010000137.1 GCA_023259375.1 Alphaproteobacteria bacterium | reverse complement strand
TGACTGCGCGGCAAGAACAAGCTCATTAGCAGCGCCGGTACTAGCCAGTTGAGGACAGACGGCACAAACAGATCGAGGAATTCAAAAAACTCGACCTTGCCCTTCTGCCAGACCATCAGTGTGGTGATATCGCCGAAAGGCGAGAAGGCCCCGCCGGCATTGGCCGCGATCACGATTGAAACCAGCGTGATCACCACCGCTTTCTTGTGATGACCCAGCGCGGCCAATGCGACCGTTCCCATGACTAACGCCGTGGTAAGATTATCGGCGACCGGCGAAAGGAAGAACGCTGCCGCACCGGTCAGCCAGAAGATGCCGCGAACCGATATGCGCGCCGCCGTGAGCCGGGCCCTCAGTGCATCGAACAACTGGCGCTCGACCAGCGCATTGACGAAGCTCATTGCCGACAACAGGAACAACAGCAGCTCGGCGTACTCGAGCACGACATGGCGGATGGTCTCCGTCACCTCGGCTCCACGCCCTTCGCTAGCGAAACCCGCCGCGACCAGAATCCAGATCAACCCCGCCGCCACCATCACCGGCTTGGATTTGCGCAGATGCAGCTTTTCCTCCGCAAACACGAAGGCGTAAGCGATGCAAAACACAGCCAGCACGGCCGGTGCGGCGAAAGTCATCGAAGAACCCCGTTGACGGCGTCTTCAACAGGTAGCGCGGAATCAGTTCTCAATCAAACGCGTAGGCATCCATCCGCAGAGAACCGAAGGTGGCGCTGCGGTGCAAGCGGCGTGAGGCTTCGCCTGCACCATAAGCGACGAACAGCGGCAGGATATGATCCTCCGTAGGGTGGGCCCGAAGAGCTCCAGGCGCCCGTGAGCGGTAGTCAACAAGATCGTCGTCACGGCGTTCGATCAGCGCCGCATCCATCCAATCGGAAAAGCGCGCCGACCACTCCGGCTCGGCACCACCCTGCCAATCGAGCGCCATCAGATTATGGACGAAGCCGCCGCTGGCCAAGATCAGCCCCTCGTCGCGGAACGCCCGCAAAGCCTTGCCGAGCGCGACGTGATACGCGACGCCCTGCTGTGGCTGGATCGAAAGCTGCACGACCGGAATGTCGGCGGTGGGATACATTAGCATCAGCGGCACCCAGGCGCCGTGATCGAGGCCGCGCCGATCGTTGAAGCTCGCGGGTATACCTGCTTGTTCCAGGGCCTGCGCCAACTGCGCGGCGGTATCCGGTGCGCCGGGCGCGTCGTAATGCAAATCGTACAGCGGCTTCGGAAAGCCGCGGAAATCGTGAATGGTGCTGTTGCGCAAAGCGGCCGTCAGCGTAGCGCGCTCAGTTTCCCAATGCGCCGAAATCGCCAGGATCACCTTAGGCCGTGGCAGGCTTTGTCCGAGCCCGCGGAGAAAATCGCGCGCCGGTGTATCGTCGAGCGGCAGCGTCGGAGCGCCATGAGAGACGAACAAGGCTGGAAACATCGCAAGGCTCCTTTGAAAGGAAATCTGGCGATGCGCACCGGATCAATCAATGGAAAAGATCGTTCTCTATTGTTTCCAGAAATTTACCTACGGCTTATAGGAGACGAACGCGAACGCGCTCGTGTCCGGCGACCAGGATGGGACATTGATCGTGCCTTGCCCGCCGAACAAATTCGCGATGATCCGAGGCTTACCGCCTTCAAGCGGGATCAAGCGCAAGGAGACGTCCTTATTGGCAGGGTGATCGTTCACCGCGACGTCGGTGCCGAAGGCAATATAGACGATCCATTTGCCGTCCGGCGAAGGATGGGGGAACCAGTCGCGCGTATCGTCCTCAAACGTGATCTGGGTCGGAGCACTGCCATCGGCCCCAATGCGCCAGAGCTTCATGTTGCCGCTGCGCGTCGAGTTGAAAAAGATGTACCGGCCATCGGGCGAATAGTCGGGACCATCATCCATCCAATCGCCTTCCGTAAGACGCCGCTCGACGCCGCCCGCCGCGGGACAAGCCCACAAGTTCAGAATCCGATCACCGCGAGCGGCAACATAAGCGAGTGTCGTCCCGTCCGGCGACCAACCGTGCCAGTAGGACGGACCTTCCAGCGTGATGAGGCGCGGCGTGCCGCCTTCGGTGGGCAGGATCGAGATGCGCGACCGGCCATCCGCCTCGCTCTTGTCCGAAATGACGATCCATTTGCCGTCAGGCGACAGGCCGTGATCGTTGTTGAGATGGTTGAGAGCGCCGGTGTTGATCTTGGCCGGCACGCCGCCGTTGACCGGCAGGCGGTACAAAAGCCCATCCCTGTTGAAGATGAAATGGGCGCCATTCTTCGACCAGTTGGGTGCCTCAATGAGACGGTCGGTGCGATAAACGACTCGCCGCTTGCCCGAAGCGATCTCCATCACCTCAAGAATGGATTCCATCGCGCTTCTCCCGTCTGATTAGCTGCCTCAGAAAACGCGGGAAACTCCCGCTTTTCAAGCCGACGCTTGCGCAAGCTTTGCGAAAGAGGCAAACCGAAGTCAGAGGGGATGGGCGCCGCTTCGCTTCAATGCAGGCGGCGCTCTTTTCATTTGGGATCGCAAGATCCGCCGACCCGGCGCAATCGCGTCCCTCCCCGACTGTGCCCGCGCGGCTTGCGCCAGCCCCCTGCGACGATAA
The DNA here is from genome assembly GCA_023259375.1 of Alphaproteobacteria bacterium. Classification (GTDB taxonomy): domain Bacteria; phylum Pseudomonadota; class Alphaproteobacteria; order Micropepsales; family Micropepsaceae; genus Rhizomicrobium. The sequence goes on along the minus strand of JAHFQC010000137.1, from coordinate 4,142 downwards.
AGGGCAGCTATCTCTGCTGCTATGAATTTGGGCAGACCAAACCAATGCGGCACCCCTATCGCGGGCGGCAGGACGGGCGCAGGCGCGTATGCCATTCACGTTGCTGCGGTTTCGGCTGCGGACGTTTGCGGCAAGTACCGACTGCCATTTAGCAGGACCCCTTCTTAAATAAATTCTAGACCAGCTCCCGTTCTGCCGCAGCGGCAGGGTGGAACTTGACACTTTGTTGCCGTTCTGGCATGAATGCTTTTGCGAATGGCTCGCAACTAGACAGGTCCGAAATGCTCCGTGAAAGTCCGCCGGTTACCTCCCACTGCACCCCTCTGGGGCGCGCCCATCCCGGTTTTCGCGGCCGCATTGATGCGATCGACGCCAAGGGCAATGCCAGCGGCCTCTCGTCGGAAGAGCTGGAACGCCGCCTGATCGAACTCGGCTTCGTCGAGGGCGCTTCGGTCGAGATCCTGCACGAGGGCGCCATCGGGCGCGATCCGATCGCGGTGCGCGTTGACAGCGCCACCGTCGCGCTCCGCCGCCGCGAAGCGATGGCTGTTCTGGTCGTCTGATATCCGGGGGATTTTCCACTAATGAATGCGATGACCGACGCCGGGATCGTTCGCTGTGCCCTGGTCGGTACTCCGAATTGCGGCAAGACCGCCCTCTTCAATGCCCTGACCGGCAGCCGCCAGAAGGTCGCCAACTACCCGGGCGTCACCGTCGAGCGCAAAGCCGGTGTGGTCCATACCCCGGCGGGACTTTGTTATTCCGTCGTCGATCTGCCCGGCACCTATTCCCTGCGTGCCCGCAGCCCGGACGAAGAGATCACCCGCGACGCGGTGCTGGGCCGGCTGGCGTCCGAAACGCCGCCTGATTTCCTCATCTGCGTTGCCGACGCCACCAACCTGCGCCTGGCCTTGCGGTTGCTGCTGGAATTGAAGCGCGTCGGCCGGCCGATGATGCTGGTCCTCAACATGATGGACATCGCCAAGCGCCGCGGTATCGAAATCGACGTCAAGAAACTGTCGGCGGCCCTCGGGATGCCGGTGGTGACGGCCATCTCGGTGCGCAAAGGCGGCACTGATGCGGTGATGGCCGAACTCGACCGCTTCGTGCTGACCTCCGCGGGCGACTGCTCCTGGACGGTGCCTTCGGCCGCCAATCTCCGCACCGATCAGCGCGAGGCCGACGCCATTATCCGGGCCTCCGTGAAGATGCCGGCCAAGCCCGATACGCTGACGTCGCGCCTGGACGCGGTGCTGCTGCATCCGGTCGCCGGACTCGTCAGCCTGTTCGTGATCCTGTTCGTGATGTTCCAGGCGGTGTTCACCTGGGCTCAGCCGCTGATGAATCTGATCGATCAAGGCTTCGGCATCCTGGGTACCCAAGCCCACGATCTCTTGCCGCCGGGCATTCTGCAGAGTTTCATCACCGACGGCGTGATCGGCGGCGTCGGCAGCGTCCTGGTGTTCCTGCCGCAGATCCTGATCCTGTTCCTGTTCATCCTGCTTCTGGAAGACCTCGGCTACATGGCCCGGGCGGCGTTCCTGATGGACAAGATCATGGGCGGCGCGGGCCTGCATGGGCGCGCCTTCATTCCGCTTCTGTCGAGCTTTGCCTGTGCCATTCCCGGCATCATGGCGACGCGGGTGATCGACAACAAAAAGGACCGCCTCACCACCATCCTGGTGGCGCCCTTGATGACCTGTTCGGCGCGCATTCCGGTTTACACCCTTATCATCGCCGCCTTCATTCCCAACACGACCGTGGCAGGCTTCCTGTCACTGCAAGGGCTGGTGATGTTCGGGCTTTACGCGGCCGGCATCGCCTCGGCGCTCGCCGTGTCGGCGGTGGCGAAGTTCTTCTTCTGGCGCCAGGAGATGAGCCCGCCCTTCATGCTCGAATTGCCGGACTACAAACTGCCCGCCCCCAAGAGCGTGCTGTTCGGCCTTTTCACCCGCGCCAAGGCGTTCCTCTACCGCGCCGGTACCACCATCTTCGCGATGACCGTTCTGATCTGGTTCCTGGCGAGCTTCCCAACCGCACCAGCGGGCGCCACCGGCCCGGCGATCGAATACAGCTTCGCCGCCATGATCGGCCACGCCATTGCGCCCATCCTCGCTCCGATCGGCTTCAACTGGCAGATTTCGATCGCCCTCATCCCCGGCATGGCGGCGCGTGAAGTGGCCGTGGCGGCGCTCGGCACCGTCTATTCGATCTCCGGCGGTGCCGAGAACCAGGTCGGTTCGATGCTGGCGGCGCAATGGAGCTTGGCGACGGCGCTGGCCTTTCTCGTCTGGTACATCTTCGCGCCGCAATGCGCCTCGACGCTGGCGGTGATCAAGCGCGAGACCCAGAGCTGGAAATGGATGTGGATCACTTTCGGCTACATGCTGGCGCTGGCGTACCTGGCGGCATTCGCGACCTTCCACATCGCGCGCGCGCTCGGGGCCTGATTCTGTAAACGCCGCTTACAGATGCGAGCACTGTTCGCGCAGCGGAAAAGTTCCAAGTCCTTGAACTCGCACATCGTCGTCATTTGGCGCGCGAGTTGCAGTTCCCTCGCTCTGGGCGCCCGGCATCGCCGGGGAAATCGAGGGAAGTTCAATGCGAGCATTCAAAACACTTCTTGCCGTCGCGGCACTGCTAATGGCTGTGCCCGCGTCGGCGACCACCATCACATTCGACACGGCGCCGCTCGGACCGGGCTTCACCGGCCCGATCCATGAAAGCGGTTTCGTCTATCAACAGACCTACGGTTCGCTGTTCGTCAATTGGAAAGGTATTGGGGGTCGCGACCTGGAAGCCCAGGCGGGGACCAGCGGCGGCGCCATGGTCCTGTATCGCGAGAACGGCGGCACGTTCCTGTTCAGCAGCATCGACTTCGCCGCCTATGAGCCGGGTCTGCCGCAGGAGCAGGCGTTAAGTCTGGTGGGCGTGACGAAAAACGGGACGATGTTCCAGGAGTACTACACGATCTACACCACCCATCATAGGAACCCGACCTATGACAACTGGACGACCGAATTGGCAACCATGGGCGGCCTCGCCGGTCTCGAACTGAAGTCGCTGGCGATCGAACTGTACTCGTTCAAAGACGGCATTCCTTGCTATGGTGCCATCGACAATCTCGTACTCGCCGATCCCAACAGCAACACGGGCGTGCCGGAACCGGCCAGCCTGGCGCTGGTGGCTGCCGGCCTGATGGCGTTCGGCTGGCGCCGCCGCGCCCGCAAGGCCGTCGCCTGAGAATACGGTAATCGAGGGGGATGGACCGCCGGTCGCGTCATGCGGCTGGCGGTTCGCCGTTTCTGACGCATTGGTTCGGCACCCTCTCCGGTGCAAGGTGCCCCCGCAATTCACGCGGGGATTTTCCATGACCGGCAAAACCACGGGCGCCGTTCTCGGCGCCATGATCGCAGGCGCTTCGGCAGGAGCCGCCCCCGCCGATCATTACGCCATCGGCGATCTCACCAAGGCGATGGACGCGTTGAAGGCCAAAGCCGCCGCGACGGGTGCGGCCAGCGATACGCTGGCGACCTACCCCAATCACCACACCATGCTGACCTATCGCACCAAGGACGGCACGGCCGAGATCCACGCCCGCTATGCCGACATGTTTTATATCGTGCGCGGCAAGGCAACCCTGATGACCGAAGGCACGCTGGAAGGCGGCCACGAGGAAAGCCCTGGCGAGGTGCGCGGCACCAAAGTGGCAGGCGGCAAGACGACGGTGCTCAAGGATGGCGATGTGGTCCACATTCCCGCCGGCACGCCGCATCAACTCCTGATCGCGCCGGGCGACGAACTGCTCTACTTCGTGATCAAGATCAAAGAACACGATTGATACAAAAAGGGGCCTCAGAGAGGCCCGCACGCGGTAGGGATAAAGGCGAAAGCTAGGGCGCCGACGTGGACCGCAATCAAGCGGCACACGACCGGGACACATTCTGCTTTCCTCAAAGACCCGTGTGACCAAGGCGTTTCGCATTTGACCGCACCCGAAGAGTCTCGCTCTCCCGTTGCCGTCTGCCGCCGCCGCTGCCGCCACCTCCTCGGATTTACGCGGGCTTATACGGGCTTACGTCGGTCCTTCGCCGGCCTTGGCCACAGACGTAGCACGCGAAACTACGTCCGTGTCTCGCTAT
>JAHFQC010000013.1:65947-83789 GCA_023259375.1 Alphaproteobacteria bacterium | reverse complement strand
GCGTGCCGGCCGTATGCCCCTGCCGCCCTCCGATTCGGGCGAATTCATCCCCCTGCCGCCCGACCCGCCCCAACCCGGCCCGACCGACCCGGTGTAGGCGAACGTCCTCTTCCTTTTCTGCCCCCCGTCGTTACGGGGGGGTGCCGCGCGCAGCACGGCAAAGGGGGGCGTTCGCGAAGGGCTAAGCTTTTGGGGCACCTGCGCCTAATCCGCCGCACTCCCGGCGTTGAAAGCGGGGGGAAGAATCCCTATGGTCCCCGGCCTCTTGGGGCGTCGCCAAGTGGTAAGGCACCGGATTTTGATTCCGGCATTCCCAGGTTCGAATCCTGGCGCCCCAGCCAGCCTTCGCGTGAGCGAGGGCTTTTACCCCACCGCAGCCATCTCGTCCGCGCCCCGCATCCTTGCGGCGTCGCGGGCGGGCGGCAGACCGAACAGGCGGGCGTATTCGCGGCTGAACTGCGACGGGCTTTCGTAGCCGACCGCAAACGCGGTGCTGGCGGCGTCGTGGCTGGTCACGATCAGACGGCGGGCCTCCTGCAGGCGCAGGTTCTTCTGGTATTGCAGCGGGCTCATCGCGGTCGCCGCCTTGAAGTGGCGGTGGAAGGTGGCCGGACTCATGCCGGCGAGATCGGCGAGAGCATCGACCCGGATCGGCTCGTGGAAATGATTCTTGATCCAGTCGATGGCGCGGCGGATCTGGTTGAGATGGCTGCCGGTATGCACGATCTGGCGCAGCGCGGCGCCTTGCGGGCCTTTGAGCAGACGGTAATGGATTTCGCGCTCGCACAGCGGCGCCATCACGGCAATATCGGCCGGCGTGTCGAGCAGCTTGACCAGCCGGTGCCAGGCATCGAGCAGATCGTCGGTGACCGGATTGACGGCAAACGCCGGCGCCTGCAGTGCGGTCTCGCGCGGCGTATCGGGCAAGAGTTCGGCGAGGCATTCGGGATCGAGCGCATAGGCGAGGCAGACATAAGGCCGCTCGGGACTGGCCTCGATGATTCGGGTGGTGGCCGGCAGGTCGAGCGAGGTCACGAAATAGCAGGACTCGTCATACCGCAGCGCCCGTCCGCCGATCGTCGCCTCCTTGGCGCCTTGCAGCACCAGGCACACCATCGGCCGGTACAATCCCACTGTCGGCTCGCTCGGTTGGGTCGAGACGACGATCGTCAGATTGGGAATCGCAGTCGTAGTCCGGGGGCCCGCCGCATGGCGCAGCACCGGTTCCCGCAGGGGCTGTAGGTCAAGCATATCAGGAAGATCGCGCCGGGGACGCCAGTTCGCAAGTCCGTGAGAGAAACAGGCAAGAAAACGAGCCGATCAGGCGCCCAGGAAAGCTCGCCCCTCACCATTTAGGCAAGGAGTGGCCGGATCCCGGCCTCCCCTAACGAGAGGAATGGCACATGACTGACACGTTCGGCGCGAAATCCACCACCGACGAGGTGCTGCAAGGCATCGATCTTTCCGGCAAGCGCATTTTGGTAACCGGCGTCTCTGCCGGTCTGGGCGTCGAGACGGCGCGCACCCTGAAGGCCCATGGCGCCCATGTCGTCGGCGCCGCCCGCGATCTTGCCAAGGCCGAAAAGGCGACCGACGCCGTCCGGGCAGAGAAGGCGGGCAGCTTCGAACTGATCGAACTGGACCTCGCCTCGCTCAAATGCGTGCGCGCCGCGGCCGATGCGCTGGTCCGGAAAGGCGAGACGTTCGACCTCGTGATCGCCAATGCTGGCGTCATGGCGGCGCCCAAGGGCACCACGGCCGACGGTTTCGAGACCCAGTTCGGCACCAACCATCTCGGCCACTTCGTCTTCGTCAACCGCATCGTGTCGCTGTTCAAGCCGGGTTCGCGCCTCGTCAATCTGGCGTCGTCGGGCCACCGCTTCTCCGACGTCGATCTCGACGACCCCAATTTCGCGCACACCGAATACGATCCCTGGATCGCCTACGGTCGTTCCAAGACCGCCAATGTCCTGTTCGCGGTGGAATTCGACCGCCGCCATAAGGATCAAGGCGTTCGCGCCGTGGCGGTGCATCCGGGCGGCATCAACACCGAACTCGGCCGCCATTTGCCGCCGGGCGAGATCGAAAAGCTGGTCGAAAACCTCAACAAGAGCCGTCCTGCCGACGATCCCTTCACGTTCAAGACCATCCCGCAAGGCGCCGCCACCACCGTCTGGGCGGGCGTCAAGGCGCCGGCCGACCTGGTCGGCGGCAAGTATTGCGAGGATTGCCACGTCGCCGAGCCGAACGACGGCCCTGGCATCATCGGCGGCGTGCGCGCCTATGCCCTCGACCCCGCCCACGCCAAAGCGCTGTGGGCCAAAAGCGAGGAATTGGTCGGCGAACGCTTCTAGCCGGCTCTCCGGGCGGTCGTCGTGGCCGCCCGCCTCCGCCTTTCGTCGTTTCCGGAGGGCGTAAGCCCTGCGGCTAGTCCGGCCGTAGCCCTTTGGCGAAGGCGGAAGCCTCGGCGGAGCAGGGTGCGGTAATTCGCGAGATTCCGGCGCTTGCCGGGTGGGGAATGCCCCGCTATAACCCCGCCCCTTCCCCGTAAGGGGATCGGCCGGAGAGTAGCTCAGCCTGGTAGAGCACCACGTTCGGGACGTGGGGGCCGGAGGTTCGAATCCTCTCTCTCCGACCATTTTATTTCCCAACAATATCAAATGAATAGGGCGTCTGGCGGGTGCCAAACGCCCTGATCCGTGCTGGCGGTGTGGCCGCCGCTACAGGATTCGCCGCAGCCCCGGGATCTGCCGCAGGAGCGCGCCGGCGGCGAAGCTCGCCACCAGGGCGGCAGTCCACGCCAAGGCAAACATTGCCAGCGCCGGCCAGTTGAGCGGGCGCATTGCCAGCGTGATCGCCACCAGAACCGGCGGATGGATGACGTACACCGCGAAGCCGTTGTCGGAGAGAAACCCGATCAGCCGGTTGCGGATGTTGAAGCCGTCGCGGAAGACGATCAGCAGGCCGACGCAGAACAGTACGCAGAAGATCTGCTCCCAGAACGCGTAGACCGCGGCCGCTGTCGTCATGCCGCCCGCGATATCGGCGAAGCTTCCGTGCCCCGTGTTCAGCACCGTCAGCGCGGCGATCGACAGCGGCGCGCCGATGACGGCCGTCGCCAGCACCGGCTTGCCCCAGCGGGCGGGCAGCGCCTCGATCCAGCCCCGGCGCCGCGCCACGATCCCGAGCGGGAACAGCACGATGTATTGCGGGAAGAAGCAGAACTGCAGGCCGTGCCAGAACGAGCCGACCGGAACCACTTGGCGAACCAGGAACGTCGCTGCCCCGATCGCCACGCCGACGCCCAGGATGGTGGCAAACGCCGGCGCAGTGGGATTGGCGGACAGCTCCGGAACGCGCCGGGCGATCAGCCGGAACACGGCATAGAGCGCGCAGAAGATTAGCAGCACTGCCGCGAACCACATCGGGCCGGCGCCATCGAGCCACCGCAGTTCGGTCAGATAGCGCCAATAGCCCTCGGCCGGGCTCAAGCCGGATTTGCCGTACCAGTCGAACAGAAACAGGCCCATGCCGATGTGGACGACGAAGACGTAGAACAGCGTCGGCAAGCCGAGCCGGAAGGCGCGATCGCGCAGGAAGCGGGCGAAGCCTTTGCGGTCGTAGGCAGTGGGCACGAAATAGCCCGCCAGGAAGAACAGGAAGCCCATGAAGAAGGCTTGCAGCGAGGCCTGGAAGGCGATGAACACGAGCTGGGAGATCACATCGGGCTTGGTGGCGCTGTGCCAATACCAGCCGCCGACCGCGCTGTAGGAACATGCAGCATGCATGCCGACCACGGCGATGATCATGATCCAACGAAGATTGTCGATGTAATCGACCCGCTTAGCCGGCTGTGCGGTCATTTCTATCCTCCAAAAGCAGCTTGCGATGCGAATTAAAATCAGGATGGGTCCGGCGCTTGCGCCTTTCCTCGGGCTGTCAGATTTCGTATCGCTCAGGCAGGTTCAACGGGCGTGGGGCCGGTGGATGCGAATACGTGATGTTTGGCAGTCGCTTGTGACGAGCGGCGCGGATCTGGGGACCGCCGGGTCGCAGCGGCGGATGTTTCTGCTCACCCTCGGCGCCGTTGCGGTGGTGGGGGCGTTCATCAACACGCTCGGCGTCATTTCCACCCTCCATGCCAATCCGCACCTCGCGCTGATCGAGCCGGTCATCTGGGAAGGATCGAGCTGGATCACGCTGGTTTCGTTTTTCTGGATTGCGTGGGTGGCCTACTGCCTGGCGCCGCCGTACCGGCTGAGCTGGCGCCTCTTGCTGCACATTCCGGCTTTGCTCGCCTTTGCCGTCGGCCATATCGGTGGCTTCGTTCTGTTGTGCAAGGCCGCGTATTTTGCGATGGGGCGGCACTATGCGTTCACGCCGTTTTGGGGGAGCTTCTTCTACTCGCTCGGCCGCGATGCGTTGGCGTACGCCGTGTTCATGGCGGCCTTCACCTTCACCCTGACCCTGTTGCGTCAGCAGCATGTCGCGGCGCCGCGGCCGCACACCTTCGACATTCGCGACGGCACCAAGCTCAACCGGGTGATGATCGAAAATATTCTCGCGGTGTCGTCGGCCGGCAACTATGCGGAATTTGTACTACGCGACGGCCGCAAGCTGTGCATGCGCTCGCCGCTCACGGCGCTGGAACGCGACCTGGCGCCATATGGAATTGTACGGACGCACCGCTCCTGGCTTATCAACGCGGCGGCGGTGACGGCGCTCAATCCTGCCGGATCGGGCGATTATACCGTCAGCCTCGGTGCGTTAACGGTGCCGCTGTCGCGACGCTTTCCGGAAGCGCTGGCGCGATTGCGCGCGAAAGAGTGACCCCTGTAAGGATTCACCAATACGCGATGCATTTGTGACCGTGTCGAAGAAAACACCATCCATGATGATCTGACATCGAGGCATCGATGACGCATGATATTCCGCCGTTTGCGCGGCGGGCCGGTTGCCGATTTACTGCTCGTTAAATCTTGTAGCGGACCATTACTGCGTGGGTTCTCTGGAAGCGCTGTTATGGCTGCCGTCTCCCGCCGCGAAAACGTCATCAGCTTGGCCGAAGTCCGTGCCGAGCGCCGTGAGACTTCGCCGGTGGTCCTGCTCGAGATGGACTGGGACCCGCTCCGCGCCGAGGAAGAACCGTGGGAGATGGGCCGGACGCTCTGGTTCGCGGTGGTGATCTCGGCCGCCTTGTGGGCGGTAATCGCCGGTGTTCTCTGGTTCCTCTGACCGTTAATCCTTCCACCTAACTCCAATCCGGTCACGTTTGCGAGACCGCCTCTGGCGCGTCGCCGTCGTTGTTCCTAGGCTCATGATCTCGGAGGAGACCATGACGATCGACGCGCGCAAGCTCGTGACGCCCGCCGTGATACTGGGCGCGGCGACACTTCTCATCCATCTTCTCGCCAATGCCGGCTACGGCATTTTCCGCGACGAGCTCTATTTCATCGTCTGCGGCCGCCGACTCGCCTGGGGCTATGTCGATCAGCCGCCGCTGGTGCCGATGTTGGCGGCGTGGTCGTGGGCGCTGTCGGACGGATGGCTGACAGGCTTCCGATTGATCCCGGCCCTGATGATGGCGTTGACGGTCGCGGCGACGGTGGAGTTCACCCGTCAGCTCGGCGGCGGCCGGTTTGCGCAATGGCTGGCGGGACTGTGCGCGCTGATGGCGCCGCAATTCCTGGCGCTCGGCTTGTTGTTCACCACCGATACGTTCCAGGCGATCAGCTGGCTCGCCTGCGCCATGATCCTGGTCCGGATCGAGCAAACCAAAGACCAGCGCTGGTGGCTCGCTTTCGGTGCCGTGGTTGGCATCAGTCTGCTGTCGAAATACATGATCGCCTTCTACATCGGTGCGCTGGCGATCGGACTGCTGGCGACGCCAATGCGCCGCGCATTGTTGCGTCCGTGGGTTTATGGCGGTGCGCTGGTCGCTATCGTTCTGGTTCTGCCGAATGTATGGTGGCAAGAGGCGCACGGCTGGCCGTTCCTGGAACTCGGCAAGGCGGCGATGAACGGTAAGAACATCGCGCTGTCGCCGGGCGCCTATTTCGCGCAGCAGATTCTTCTCGCCGGGCCGCTGGCGGCGCCGGTCTGGATCGCCGGATTGTGGGCGTGCCTGAGGCGGCCGCGCGCATCGGTCTTGCGCGCCTTTCCGATCGCCTATGTGCTGCTGCTGGCGTTTTTCGTGGCGACCCACGGCAAGGCGTATTTCCTCACCTCGATCTATCCGATCCTGCTCGCGGTCGGCGCGGTGCGGATCGAGCAATGGGTCGCCTCGGCCACTGTGAAGGCTGCGATGCTGGCGCTGGTCGGCTTGAGCGGGGCGGTGATCGCACCGTTCGCGATCCCGCTGATGCCGGAAGAGAGCTACATCCGCTATGCCGCGGCGCTGGGCATGGGGCCGTCGACGGCCGCCGCCGAGCACCTGAAGCAAGGCCGCCTGCCGCAGGTTTATGCCGATATGCATGGCTGGAAAGCGATGGCGGAGAAGGTGGCTGCCGCCTATCACGCCTTGCCGCCTGAGGATCGCGCCAAGGCCGTGTTCTTCGGCGGCAACTACGGCGAGTCTGCGGCCATCGATGTCTACGGCGAGAAACTGGGTCTGCCGCCATCGATTGGCGGTCACAACAATTACTGGCTCTGGGGGCCGCGCGGCGCGGACGGCAGTGTCGTCATCGAGCTCGGTGGAACCCGCGAGGAGCGTCTCAAGGACTTCCGCTCCGTCGAACTGGGCGGCACGCTCGACGATCCCTATGCCATGCCCTACGAAACCAACAAGCCGATCTGGATCGAGCGCGGCTTGAAAAAGCCGCTGGCCGAGATCTGGCCGAAGGTGAAGCACTACGAATAATGCAAAAGGCCCCGGCGGATCGCTCCTCCGGGGCCTTTTTCAACAAGTACTCTACAATATCAGAGCAGGGTGAAATTGTAGGTGAGGTTGACTTTCACCGTGTCCTTGGTGGCGTCTTTGGTGGCCATCCAGAAGCCGGCGTCGCCCTTCTTGATGTCGTTGCCGACATAGCGCAGGTCGAGTGAGAAGCTCTTGTAGACCGCAGTGAAGCCGACATCCCAGTGCCAGTAATCGGTCGGGGCCAGTTCGACCGATTGGTGGCCGACGGTGCCGCTGAGGGTTAGCCAGTCAGTAAGGGCATAGGCCGCGGTCCCCGCACCGTACCAGCCGGTGCCGCCTTCCAGGCTCCATTCCGGCGAATAGGCGCCGGTCAGCGACAGCGTCAGCTTGTCGAAGGTGTGGCTCAGAATGCCCTGCATTTCGAAGTAGCTGGCCTTGGGGCCGCCATGCGCTTCGTAGTCAGGATAGCTGTAATAGTAGGCTTCGATATTGAGGTCGGTGCCGGCGAGATCGAAGTGCTTGCCGCCGTAGATGTCCATTTCGAAGCCGGGATTCTTGCCGCCCCAATCGGTGCGGGCGAGCCAGGTGCCGGCGTAGAAGCCCATCGGACCGGTCCAGTTCAACGAACCTTCCGGCGTGATTTCGGTGTTGTTTTGGCTGATGCCGCGATACCGGTAGTCGCTTTCTGCCGCCAGATAGCCGCTGATGCTGCCGTAGGCCGGCGCGTCGTCGGCCAATGCTGGAGCCGCCACGGTGGCCATCAGTGCCGCAGCAAATGTCAGTTTCAGGCCAGTCGAATTCATGGTCATCGCCCTCGAGTGCTTCATGCCTGGACGCGCTGTGCGTCAGTGCTGTCTACATACCGTGACAGCGCGGGCCGTAAGGCAATATCCAACAGGACAGCGTTACGGCAGGAAAATAGCGAATCAGTCGGGATTTAAAGGCACGTTGTTGCAATGCAACACCGTTTGGATACGGCTTAGGCAGTGTGCTGCCCAATTAATCGGCATCTTCTCTATCGTATGAATGTCTAACGGAACGAGGTCTGGCCGACATTGAGATGCAATCCGCCATCCGCCAGCAGCGTTTCGCCGGTGACGTGGCGGGAGGCCGGACCGGCGAAGAAGGCGACGATGTCGGCGATATCGTCCGGCGTGGCGACGCGTTTGAGCGGCAGCGTCCGGGCGTGTTCGTCGGCGAGGCGGGCGGCGGTCTCGTCGCCGAAGCTGCGCGAGAACCAGGAGGAGGCGACGAAGCCGGGGCACACCGCGTTGACGCGCACATGCGGAGCCAGCGCGCGCGCCAGCGATTGCGTCATGGTGTTGAGGGCGCCTTTCGAGGCGGCGTAGGCGATCGAGGAGCCGATGCCGAACGTGCCTGCGATGGAGGAGACATTGACCACGGTGCCATGGCCGCTTGCCTTCAGCGGCGCCGCCGCCGCGCGCACCATCTGGAACGCGCCGATGACGTTGACGGCGTAGAGCCGCTGGAAGTCGGCCTGGCTCAAGGCATCGAGATCGGCGTGCGCGGCGAACTTGGTGATGCCGGCATTGTTGACCAGAATGTCGATGGTCCCGAACGCTTCGATCGCGGCAGCAGCAATCTTGCGGCAGTCGGCATCGCTGGCAACGTCGCCCTGGATCGCGATGGCCCGTCCGCCGGTGGCCCCGATGGCGGCCACGACGGCGCGCGCTTCGGCTTCGCTTCGGGAAAAATTCACCACAATATTGGCACCTTCGCGGCCGAAACTGCGGGCTACCGCCGCGCCAATTCCGGTTGCGGAACCTGTGACAATCGCGGTCTTGCCTTTGAAGCCTCTCTCGTCCATGACCTACCCCAGGTTTCACCTTGCCGAAGTTGCGCCTGAAATGCACCTTAGAGCGCTTTCCCGGATTGTGGGTATAGGTTTTCGGGCCGAAAGCGCGAACACTGGCGATCGAATTTGAGCCGATGACGCTGCAAGGAGCGACCATTAGCGCCCAACCGTCCGTCTTTGCCCGGGCCCGGATGCGTCTTGTGCGCCGGACGCGCAAGCATGCCTACAGCCAAGCGGCGTTCAAGATCGTCCTGGTACGGCACGGCCGCCCCGCGGTGTCGACCGACCTGCGCACCGGCCACAACGGCTTTCGCGATTATATCGATGTCTACGAGGCGGCCGGACTCGATCCCTCGAGCGTGCCGCCGGAAGAATTGCAGGACCTCGCCAAGGGCTTGGGCGCGATCTTCACTTCGCAGCGGCCGCGCTCGCAGGAGAGTGCCAAGGCGATCGCGCCGCATGCGGAATTGATTGCCGACTCCCTGTTCGAGGAAGCCCCGCTGGCCAGCCCCAAGATTCCGCTGATCCGTCTGGGCGTCCCGGCGTGGGCGGTGATGAGCCGTCTGTTGTGGCATGCCGGTTATCATCCCGAGATCGAGAACTACCGCCGCGCCAAGCAGCGCGCCAAATCGGCCGCCGACATCTTGATTTTGAAAGCGCAGGAAGACGGCATGGCGGCGCTCGTCGCGCACGGCTATTTCAACGCCATCATCGGCCGCGAACTGGTCCGTCGCGGCTTCAAGAAAACCGGCGCCCACCGCGTCCGCTTCTGGAACGCCGTGGTCTACGAACTCGGCTGACCTTCTTACTTCCGTTGCGGGAAAGGCCTATACACGGACCGCGTATTGCGCGGGGGGCCGCCATGCGCTTGTTCGAGTTTCTGATTGGTTTGTGCGTTCTATCGGTTTCGCCGGCTCTTGCGCCGGTGCCCGGGTCCTCAGGCTCGCCCGCAACGGTCCGCTTCACGATCACCAAACAAGGCACCGTCGTTGATCCTCAAATCGCCCTGTCGAGCGGTTCGGCGGTTCTCGATCAGACGGCCCTGACTTGCGTTTTGTCTTGGAAGTATGAGCCCGGCGCGCGCGATGGCCAGAGCGTGGATTGGCCGGCCAAGGCGATCGTGCGCTGGGACGCCACCGATCAGACCAGCGCGGCGCGCGCGCATGACATCCCCGGTGAGGGGTATCAGCAGAAAACCCGGATGACGAATGTTTCGCCGGAGATTGCCCATGTCTTCGATCGGTTGATTGCGAGTGTGGAAACCCGCTGTCCTCAATTGTACCCCGTCCGCCCCCTCGACATGGACATCATGCATGCACGCAATCGCGTGGTGGTGCGACGGCAGAATGGCGGGGCCATCGAGGCAACGATTAGCCAATCGAGTACCACCCCCACCGCGGATGCACATGCGTTGCGCTGCGCCAAACATTTGGCCGAAGAGAAAAGCGATTTGCCTCCGACCTTCGCCGTCGAGGTCGAGATCGACTGGGCGGTTTATTACCGGGCGCGGCGCGCCGATTGAAGTCCGTCCGTTAAGTGCCCTGACGTCGTGATTGCACTGGGGAAACCATGAATGCTCCGTTCAGCGGCGGTTCAGCGGCCGTTTGCGATACATACACTCGAAGTATCGCCAATGGAGCAAAGCGATGACATTCGAGAACCGGACCTTCAAGAAAGCAATTCTTGCGGCATCCTTCGCCATTGCGGCGCTGGCCGGCGCCACGACTGCCGCATCGGCGCATCAGTCCTATACCCGCTGCGACCGCGACGGCGACCGTTGCTGGCGCGTGATCTGCGACGACGATGGCGACGACTGCCGCCGTGTTTCCAGCAACTGGGACAACAACCGCGGCTATTGGAATAACGGCTACTGGAATAACGGCTACGATGGGCGCAGTTACGGACGCTGGGATCGTGAGCGCGCCTATGACCGCCATGGCCGCTGGGCGTGCGACAGTGATGGCGACCGCTGCCGCTGGGTGACCTCTTCGTGGTCGCGCTGGGACCGCTAAGCGAACTTTCTTCGTCATGGCCGGGCTTGACCCGGCCATCCAGCATCGAGGCCGCTGATACAAAGACTGGATGGCCGCCTCGAGGGCGGCCACGACGACAAAGAGCAGTCGTTACGGCATTCCCGCGCCGCCCGCGGCGCCGTAGACCTGTCCGTTGGCGTAGCTCGCATCGGCCGCCGCCAGTTGCACATAGATCGATGCCAATTCCGCCGGCTGACCGGCGCGGCCGAGCGGGGTCTTGCTGCCGAACTTCTCGATCTTTTCCAGTTTGGCGCCGCCCGCGATGTTCAGCGGCGTCCAGATCGGACCCGGCGCCACGCCGTTGACGCGAATGCCCTTCTTGCCGAGCTGCTTGCCGAGCGAACGGATGAAGTTGGTCGTCGCCGCCTTGGTCATCGCATAGTCGTAGATCTGCGGCGACGGATCGATCGCCTGTTCCGAGGTGGTGGCGATGATAGTCGCTCCCGGCTTCAGATGCGGCACCGCGGCGCGGATGATCCAGAACGGCGCATAGATATTGGTCTTGATGGTGGCGTCGAATTCTTCGGTGGTGATGTCGGTGATGCTTTCATGCTCCTGCTGGCGCGCCGCGTTCGAGACCACGATGTCGAGCCCGCCGAGCATCTTCACCGCATCCTCGACCAGTTTGGTACAGAACGCCTCGTCGCGCAGATCGCCCGGGATCGCGGCGCCCTTGCGCCCGGCCTCAGTAATCAGCGCAATGACCTCGCGGGCATCCTCTTCTTCGGTCGGCAGATAATTGATCGCGACATCGGCGCCCTCGCGCGCGAAAGCAATCGCGGCGGCGCGTCCCATGCCGGAATCGCCGCCGGTGATGAGCGCCTTGCGCCCGGTCAGCCGTCCCGATCCGACATAGCTTTGTTCGCCGTGATCCGGCGGCGGCTCCATCTTGGACGCAAGCCCCGGCCACTTCTGCATCTGCCGCTTGTAGGGCGGTCGCGGATATTTGTTCGTCGGATCAGTGAGCCCGCTGGCTGCCGTAAAATCAGTGCCTTGCTTGTCCATTGCCTGTCTCCCGGATTTCCCGGACTCAACGCGGCATGGCGGCAGCTGTTGCCCTCGCTTCACTAAGGTGTGAATGTTAGCAGCCCTCTCGCTGTGGCAATATTGTCTGAGTTTTCACTGGAGTTAGTGTCATGAAGGCCAAAAGCCTGCTATCGGTTTTCGCGCTGGCGGCGATGGTCGGGAGCCCCGCGTCCGCATCTTCGCTCGCCGACTATGATGTTCAGAAGGCGGACTCCTGGGCGGATGCGTTGGCGATCTGCGATGTCACCAAGTTCCTGCTGACGGATCCAAACCTGAATTCGGAAGTCATTCTCGCGCCGGTCCCCGGCGGAGCGCCCGTCGCCCTGTACCGTCCGCTGTTCCTGCCGCCGTCCAACTTCTATTCGGATTCGATGCGCGACACCTTCGAGCGGGCCCAGAAGTCCGGTCAGGTGACGATCGATGCCTATGGCGCGGCGCGCAACCGCTACGCCCGGCTGATGCTGACGGCCTATCGGGGCACCAAGGCGGACCACGACTATTTGGCCGACCGCATGAAGCTCTGCTACGCCCTCGCTGCCGACGCCTCCGGCCGCGCCCGCACGAGCAAAGCCGAGCCCAAGCATTAGCGCTTCCCGATAAGTGGGAACCGGTTATCGGAAAAGAAGCGCGACAAATAAAATAAGAGCGTTTTCTGATAAGCGGAACGCAAAAAAAAGCGGCCAGCCGGTTTCGGCTGACCGCTCGCAGTGCTGCCTATCTCAGTGCTTTTCGCTAATCGTCGCCGAATAGCCGACTTCGAAGCTGGCGGCGTCCTTGGGGGCGTGCTGCGTCGCCGGGGCTTCCGCTTTGGCGCTGCCGTCGAGCTTTTTCATCACCAGCGGGATCAGCGCATTGATGCTGCCGGCTAGATCGCCGCCGCCGAGTGTCAGCGCGAGGTTCTCCGGCATGAAGCGTTGCGTACCCGCGGCCAGCGCCTTGACGACGTTGACGATCGCGGTCTGGTCCTTGCCGATGGCGAGCTGCTGGGCCTCAAGACCCTTGGCCACCGCCAGACCTTCGGCTTCGGTCTTCACCGCCGACGCGCGGCCGACCTTTTCGAGCCGGTAGCTTTCGCCGTCGGCTTCGTTCTGGACGCCTTGCGCCTTGTTCTTGGCGATATCGATGCCGATCGCCGAGCGTGCCAGTTCCGACTGCATGTCGGCCTTGCCGCGCGCCTGTTCAAGTTCGAGGCGCTGGCCTTGCGCTTTTTCCTCGGCCTTGTAGGTCTCCTGTTGCTGATTGGCGATTTCGCGCGCCGTCAACACGTCGACCAGCTGCTGCGGGAACACCACGTCCTGGATGTACACGCCGCGCGTTTCGATCCGGTATTCCTTCAGCTTCTCAGTGATATGCTGCTGCGCCTGGGCCTGCACCTCCTGCCGCTTCTCGATGAAGTCGATGGCGGGCATCGACTGCAGCTTGTCGCGGAAGTGGTTGCCGACCGCCGCCTGCAATACCTCGGTGACGAGGTTCAGCATGGTGCCGACGATCGAGATCACTTTCGGCGCTTCGGTATCCGGCACATGAATCTGCACTTGCAGATCGATATCGAACACGAAGCCTTCGCGCGATTTTGCCGTGATCTGTTTCAGCGATTTGTCGAGGTCGTGCGCGGTACTCGTAGCCTCGGCCCAGTTGAGGGTGAGGATGAAGGTCGGCACGATTTCCGCCGAATAGCAGCGCGGATTGATCGCGTATTTGCCGGTACGGAGCGGTTCCTGCCAGATGCCGCGATGGCCGGGGCGCACCAGGCTGCCGAACTTGAAGTCGGCGCCGGAGGTGTCTTCGGTGGCGAGGCCGACATAGGCCTTCAGCACCGCGACTTCGCCCTGGTTCACCACCAGCATCGGCACGATCTCGACCGACACCAGGAACGGATTGAGGTTATAGGCGCCGTACATCAAGGGGTCGTGCTGCAAGCCGATGCGGCCGCCGCTGTCGAGGAACGCCTGGAAATTTTGATAGTTGTTATGGGTCTCGTTCTTCACCGCCAAGACCGATTCCATCAGTTCGGCATCGGTGTTGTTCGGCTTGGTTTCGAGTTCGGAGATTTCCGCAAAGTCGCCGATGCGGTTGGCGATGGCGCCCTTGGGCAGCGGCGGGCCTTCGTAAGTCGTGACGATGCCGATCATGTCGACGACGCGCCCCGCCCCGCAGTCTTTCGGTTCGATGCGCACGACATCGAGCTGGTCGGGATTGAGGCCGAAGGATTCCGGCTTCAGGCTGCCGCGGCGCGCCGCATAGGCATAGCGTTCGTCGATCGGGGCGCCGAACACGGTATCCTTGGTGATGACGAGGAAGCCGACCGGATGGATCGCGATGGCCGTGCCCGGCGGCAGAACGGGACGCTGCACGCCTTTCTGGCCACCGCCGCGCACGAACGTCTCGACGTCGGAGAAGTTGCCGAACGCTTCCTTATAGGCAGCCGATTTGGCGCCGACCGGCAAGGGATCGCCGACCTGGGCAATGACGACGCCGATTTGTCCCGCCGGAATCTGCACCATGGGATAGCGGCTGACGTCGTAGACCGGCCACAGCTTGAAGCGCCAGCCCGGCATCAAGAGCTTGGCCTGATAGCCGGCCTCGCCGTCGAAGGCGATGACGCAATCGGCGCTCAGCCGTTTGAAGCCGAAGCGCTTGCGCACCAGGCCGACTTCGGTGGCGCCGATGATGCGGATGGATTTGACAACATGGAAAACAATCAGGAACAGGATGATGGCGATCCACCAGCCCAAGCCGGAGAGACCGACATTGAGAAAGTTGAACATTCAAGCCCCCTTCGTTGCGCGCCAAGCCGCCGCGATGCTCGCAAAAGCACCGGTTCGGTAACGCCCAACTGTCAGATGATGTTTGCCGTTAAGATGCGCGGATGCGCTCCATGTGTTGGCGAGACTCATGTATGCGCGCCCCCCGGCAAAACAAGGCTATTGAAAACCGTTCGCGATGCAAAAAACAGAGGGCAAGATGCGCGCCGGACGCACACCGATTTCACTTGACGGCCGTGTGACAGCGCGTGAGTCGATCTGCGTTTTCGCACCTTGTACCCCCTGTCATTCCCGGCTGAGCAAGCGTAAGCGCAGCGAGGGGCGCCATAGCGACAGCGTGATGGCGGGACCCAGGTGGTGGAAAAGAAAGATTGTTCACGCGCAGGCGCGGAGAGAATGTGCTCGCGCCGAGAAAATCGTTATCGATAGAAAAGAACTCCGCGTTCTCCGCGGCTCCGCGTGACAAATTCTTCGCGGCCTTCGAGCAACGCCTGGGATGACAGTTTTTTCTACGGCTTCACGCCCCACTTCGCATACGGCGCCGCCACGTCGGCATCGAGTTTCTTCGCGGCTTCGATGTCGGCGTTGCCGCCGGCGGTGTCGCCGAGGCGCAATTTGGTCACGCCGCGCATATAGAGCGACGGCGCCTGTTTCGGCGCGAGGGTGAGAGCGGCCTCGAATCCCTTGAGCGCTTCGGCGAATTTGCCTTGCCGGAAATAGATGAAGGCGCGCGTGTCGATCACCGACGCGGCTTTCGGTTCCAGCGTCAGCGACTTGCTGCAATCCTCGAGCGCCTTGTCGAGGTCGCGGTTCAGCAGCGCGCGCGCCCAGCAGCGGTTGCCGAGTGCGCCGGCGTCGTCGGGCTTAAGGGTCAGCGCCGCATCGAGATCGCTCATCGCCTGGGCCGGGTCGTTGGCCTCGAGATGTATGTCCGCGCGCGCGGTGAGCACCATCACGTTCTTCGGATCGATCGCCAGGGCGCGGTCGAGATCGGCCCGTGCCCGGGCATGGTTGTGTTTGCGCGCGTAGACCTCGCTGCGCCAGTAGAGAGCATCGATGTCCTGCGGTGCCAGGGCTGCGGCCTTGTCGAAGGCGGCCAGCGCCCCGGTGTCGTCGTGCGAGGCGCCGAGGAGACGCCCTTTCAGAACCCAGCCTTCGACGTTGCCCGGCTGGAGTTCGATCAGCCGCGCGCAATCCTTGAGCGCGAGATCGATCTTGTCGGCATCCCATTGCGCGCGGGCCCGGAACGACAAGGCGTAATAATAGTCCGGCTCGAGCGCTAGCGCCTGATTGAGATAGCCGATGGCGCGATCGCTTTCGTTCCTGAAGTAATAGGTGGTGCCCAGCCGCGCCAGCACATACGGCTGCTTGGGATCGATCTTGAGGGCGTGATTGAAATCGGCGATGGCGAGATCGAATTTCCGCATCATCAGATAGCTGGCGCCGCGGTCGGCGAGGGCGGCGGTGTAGTCGGGCGACTGTTTGAGGATGGTGGTGAAGTCGGCGATCGCCGCGTCGAACTTGTTGAGGCCCATATAGGCTTCGCCGCGATCGGTGCGGAAACTGAGCACGTCGGGCGCGGCCTCGACGGCGCGGCCGTAATCCTCGATTGCCTTGTCGGCGCGGCCGCTGCGGGCATAGGTGCGGGCGCGGTTGTCGTAGGCGAGGGCGTAATGGGGATTGATGGCAATCGCCTTGTCGAAATCGGCGATGGCGCGGTCGAAATCCTTGCGCAATGAATAAATCAGGGCGCGATTGTTGAAGGCGTTGGCGTTGCGTGGGTTCTGTTCGATCGCCTTGGAATAATCGGCCAGTGCGAGGTCGTACTGGTTGAGGCGTTCGCGCACCACGCCGCGATTGTTGTAGGCCGCCGAGTTCTCCGGCTGCAGCCGGATCGCCATGTCGTAATCGGCGATGGCGGCCTCGTTCTGCAACAGCTTCTCGTGGGCGTTGCCGCGGACGTAATACGTTTCGGCGGGATTGGGCTTCAGCGCGATGGCGCGGTCGAGGTCCTTCAATGCTCGCCCCGGCTGGCTGGCTTCGACATAAACGGCGCCGCGCTGGGCATAGGCTTCATCATTGTCCGGCTCGCGGACGATGATGCTGCTGTAGACGGCCGCGGCGTCTTCGAACCGTTCCTGATCGCGATAAATAGCGCCGATATCGAGTTCCGCCGACACCAGTGTGGCATCGCGCGCCACCGCCGCCTTCAGTTCCTCGACGGCGCGGGCGTATTTGCCGGTGCGCCACAGCGCGCGGCCGAGACCGGCATGGGCTTGGGCGCTTCCGGGCTCGCGCGCCACCGCTTTGGTGAATTCGCTCACCGCCTGATCGGGGAAGCCGCGACTAAGTTCGACCAGCCCATGCAGCAGTGCCGCTGACCCCGGCTTCAACGCCGCCAGCGCGGCTTCATCAAGGCGGCCTTTTTCGCGCCTTGTGTCGCCGCGATAGGCCAGCCAGTGCGCCATCTCGGGATCGGCATGGGCCAGGGTATCGAGCAGCTCGTGGGATTTTGCGAAATCGCCCTTGAGCGCCAGCACGCCCGATAATCCCGCCAGCGCGCGGCCATTGCGGTCGTTGTGCTTCAGCGCCTCGCTGAAATCGGCTTCGGCCTTGGCGAGGTCTTCACGGCTCAGATAGCGCAAGCCTCGTTCGGTGAAGGCGGCGCTGCGGGCCTTGGCGCCGGTCATGACGTCGTCGATCAGCTTGGTGCAGGCGGCGATGATGGCGTCGCTGTCGCTCGGATCGGCCGGGTCGTAACAAGCCTTGAGGCCCGGCGGCAGCGACTTCTCGGACGGTTGTACCTTGGGAAGTTCCGGCGGCAAGGCCGCGTTTGCGGCTCCGGCCAACAGCACGCCCGCAAGGGCTGTCGCACACCAGTTCACGCCGTACCCCCATCCCATATTTGCATTGACTATACGGCCCTGCGGCGTGCCCCGGAAGAGAACGCTCCGCATTGCCGCAGCGGCGCTGCAAACGGCCGCGAGGATGCTATGATTAAGCATGTTGTCCGAGATCGATCCGTTTTACGCCATGGAGATCAACCGCTTGGCCCACGCCTACAAGGGGCGGGCGGTGATCCATATGGAATATGGCCAGCCCTCGACCGGGGCGCCCAAAGCCGCGCTTGAGATTGCCCATCGCGTCCTCGACCGCGAGGCCATGGGCTATTGGGAAAGCCGTCCGTTGCAGGACGCCTTGGCGGCCCATTACCGCCGCTGGTACGGCCTCGACGTGGCGCCCGAGCGCTTCGTCCTCACTTGCGGCGCCTCGCCCGCCTTGGTTTTGGCGCTGACCGCGTTCTTCGAACCCGGCGACCGCGTCGTGCTCGCTCGTCCCGGCT